>JASBSN010000115.1 GCA_030148915.1 Thiogranum sp. | reverse complement strand
ACTGGCATCGGTCGCTGCCACCGCGGAGTCGGAAAGCTCGGTGATACCGTTCTGGCCGGCCTCAATCAGCAGGAAGTAATTGGTCTTGCTGTCGAGCGGGAAGTTCGCACCACGGATGCCCAGACGCGCGCGCCGGAGTTGAAACGTGGAGCTGGATTTAAGATCCGGACCGATCTGGTTGAACACCGCGTTTTGCCCGGACCAGCCGCCGGCCGGCAATTTCGAGTTACTGGTGTAGTTGTACTGCGGCTGGATAAAGCCCCACAGCTTGAGTCGCTCGGATGAACCGCCGGGCTCGGTGCCCTGCAATTGCAGCCAGTTGGTTGCGTGTGCCGACACGGACAGTCCGACCATCAACGTCGCTGCCAGTGCTAGTAGTGATTTCTGCATAACTCCTCTCCCACAAATTGGTTGTTACAGTATGTCGTGCTTTTGTTTAGGGCTTGATCAGTATATAGCCGGCTTCGACCAGCTCTATAATACGCACAACACCGGCCGGTACCGGTTTCGCATCCGGCAAGAGCTTCGGCTCGTGGCCCAACACCTTGGTCATTTTACTCATCGTGTTCTGGCAGGCGCTGAAACGCACGCCGCTGTCCTGGGAAAGCCTGTCGATGCGTTTGTTATTGCTGTTCTCGTTAAATAATAGACGCAGACCAGGGCCGAAGGCGACGATTTCCACATCCACCTTATCGGGTCCGTAGAACTTGATCAGGTTGCTCGCAACATTAAGTACAAGCGTTTGCTTATATGCGTCTTCATCGCTGATTTGGAGAACGATTTTCTTCTCTGCAAAGGGCTTGTCGTCATTTGGGGCCGCGTAGAGCTGGCTGGTGGCGCCCATGCAGGTCAGGGCCAGTAGCCAAAACCAGGGTTTGATGAAACGATTCATTAATAATCTCCTGCAAATGCGTGTTATTGCCATAATCCGGGTAAAAATCCGGGGGGTCAGAACCTAGAGAGCCCGGCGCAGCGTTTTATTCCAGAAAAATATTGCCGAAATAAGAAATAAATCTACCGGCAGGAGCATCTAACCCTGTATGAAACTCATGGAACGCCTCTGCCTGGCCAAGTGCCAGAGAAAACAGATCGCCGCCGCCCGTCCGCGCCTGTTCCGTGTCGCGCTGGCTTGGTGCGGCGACGCCATGCTGGCCGACGACCTGGTGCAGGAGGCGATGGCGCTGGGCCTGCAGAAGGTCCATCAGCTACGCGATCCGGAACGCCTCAACGCGTGGCTCTACAGCATTCTGAACAACTGCTGGAAACAGTACCTGCGCTGCAACCGACCGCACGAGGACCTGGATGAAGAGCGCGCCTGCGATGGCCCGGCGCCGGATGCCGAGTTCGGTCAGCTGCAGACCATCACCCGCGTACGCAATGCCGTGGCCGGGTTGCCGACGGAACAACGACGGGTGCTGGCGCTGGTGGACCTCGAGGGTCTCGCCTACGGCGAAGTGGCCACCATTCTCGATATTCCCATCGGCACCGTGATGAGCCGCCTGCACCGTGGGCGCAAGTCACTACTGGCCAAACTGGAAGTACAGGCGAATGCGATACCAGGGCGCGTGGCGACCCTGAAGAGGGTGAAGTGATATGCAATCCCGGATACCATTAGATGATCTGACACTGAACAGCTACGTCGACGGGCAGCTCACCGCCGAGCAGGAGCGAGAAATTCTGGCGGCCATGGAGCACGATGTCGCGGTGCGCGAGCAGATATGCAAACTGCGGCGCGCCAAGGACTGGATGCGCACCGGTTTCGCCGACGCCGTACCGCCGACGCCACCGGCGACCAAACTCCGCCGACCGTTTTATGTCGGCAACGGCATTGCCGCCTCGCTGATGGCGCTGGCACTGACCACCGGTGGCGCGCTGCTCGGCTACACCTGCGCGGAGCGCCAGGCACCCGCTCTGGCCCAGCAGCAAGACAGCAATCATGTCTTGCTGCATCTGGACAAATCCGGCGCCGATAACTTCGCCGCGGTGCTCGATTACGCGGAGAAATTTCTCGCCGAGCACGCCGCCCGCGGCGTCGAGGTGGAAGTGGTCGCCAACGCCGGCGGCATCGACTTGATGCGCACCGGTGGGTCGCCCTACAACGCACGGGTAATGGCGTTGCAGCACCAATATCAGAATCTGCACTTCATCGCCTGCGCCAATGCCATTCGCAATTTGCGTAAAGAAGGCGTGGATGTGTCCATGCTCAATGGGGTCCACAGCGGTGAAACCGCTGTCGACCATATTGTCAGTCGCCTGCAACAGGGTTGGCGATACGTGAAGGTCAGTGATTTGCCCGGCATTTGAGCCTCGACAGACAATAAAAAATCTCCTCCAGTCCGTATCTTTCCCCGCTGTGGCGGGGATTTTTTTATTTGCCGATACAAAAGCTGGAAAAAATCTCCCCCAACAGGTCGTCGCTGGAAAACTCCCCGGTAATTTCCGCCAGCTGCAACTGCACCAGGCGCAGCTCTTCGGCGAGCAGTTCGCCGCTGCCGTTATCCAGGCAGGCGAGCGCCCGGCCTAGCCCCTTATCAGCACCTGACAGGGCCTCCTGGTGCCGGCGACGGGCGCTGAATCCATCGACCGCCCCGTCGTGGTAACCCATGACAGCTTTGAGATGCGCGCGCAACGCGTCCAAGCCGGCGCCGTTGCGCGCGCTCAGGCTCACCTGCGCCCCACCGGGACCATCGTCCAAGCCCGCCTGTCGGCCACTAAGATCGATTTTGTTCAACACCCGCGTGCAGGGAAGACCCTGCGGTAACCGCATGAGCAGCCGCTGGTCCCCGGCGCTGAAGCCAATTTGGTCATCCACGATCAAGAGGATGCCATCGGCCTGCTCGATCTGCCGCCAGGCGCGGCGCACGCCCTCTTGTTCCACCGGATCAGCGCTGTCGCGCAGACCGGCGGTATCGATAATGTGCAGGGGTAGGCCGTCGAGCTGGATAGATTCGCGCAGCACATCCCGGGTAGTGCCTGCAAACGGCGTGACGATGGCCGCATCGCGCCCCGCCAGGGCGTTCAGCAGGCTGGACTTGCCGACGTTGGGTTGCCCGGCCAGTACTACCGTCATACCTTCGCGCAGCAGGCAGCCCTGCTGTGCGCCTTCGAGCAGTTTGCGCAAGTCGTCGGTCAGTTGCTCGAGCTGTTGGCGCACGTTGCCGTCGCCGAGAAAATCGATGTCCTCTTCAGGGAAATCGATCGCCGCCTCGACAAAGGTCCGTAACGCCACCAACGCGCCGGTCAGCGCCCGCACCCGGGTTGAGAATTCACCTTGCAGGGAACGCACGGCCGCGCGCGCGGCACTCGCGGTGCTGCTGTCGATCAGATCGGCGATAGCCTCGGCCTGGGCCAGGTCGAGCTTGTCGTTGAGAAAAGCACGTTCGGAAAATTCGCCCGGTCGCGCCTGGCGCGCGCCCAGCTCGAGTACCCGCGCCAGCAGCAGATCGAGTACCACCGGACCGCCGTGGCCGTGCAGTTCGAGCACATGCTCACCGGTGAACGAATGCGGGGCCGGAAAATACAGGCACAGCCCGGTGTCGAGCGTCTGGCCGCCGGCGTCGCTGAACGCCTGCAGCACGGCGTAACGGGGCGTCGGCAGACGACCCAGGAGCGCCCCCGCCAGCGCCGGCACGCCGGGCCCGGAAACACGCACGATGCCGACCCCACCACGGCCCGGCGGCGTGGCGACTGCGGCGATAGTATCAACGCTGGAAGGCATCGACATCCCTCACCCCGGCGCTCGGCGGCTTACCCTGGCCGAGTGCCGACAAACGCCGCACGGATCAACCGGCGGCGGCTTCCACACGCCGGGTGATCACGTACTGCTGGGCGATCGACAGGGTGTTATTGACCACCCAGTAGAGCACCAGACCGGAGGGGAAGAAAGCGAAAAACACGGTGAATACTACCGGCAGCACCATCATCACTTTGGCCTGCATCGGATCCATGGGTGCCGGATTCAGCTTCTGCTGGATAAGCATGGTTACGCCCATGATCAGCGGCAGGATATAGTACGGATCGGGACTGGAAAGATTCTGGATCCACAACATGAACGGCGCCTGACGCATTTCCACACTTTCCAGCAGCACCCAGTAGAGCGCGATGAACACCGGAATCTGCACCAGCACTGGCAGACAGCCACCCAACGGATTGACCTTCTCTTTCTTGTAGATGTCCATCATGGCCTGATTGAGCTTCTGCTTGTCGTCGCCGTAGCGCTCTTTCAGGGACTTCAGGCGCGGCGCCAGCTTGCGCATATTGGCCATGGACTTGTAGCTGGTTTCCGATAGCTTGAAAAACGCCAGCTTGATGAGCAGGGTGAGGAAAATAATCGACCAGCCCCAGTTACCCACCAGGCTGTGAATTTTTTCCAGCAGCCAGTAGATCGGTTCGGCGATAAATGTCAGCTTACCGTAGTCGACGGTCAGTTCGAGCCCGGGGGCGACAGCTTCCATGCGGTGCTGCAGTTTCGGGCCGACAAACAGGCGCGCGCTGGTCGATTGTTCGCCGCCCGGCGGCACCGACAGGGACGGTCCGATCATCCCGATGACGTAGCGCTCGTTCGCAAGCGCACGGCTGTAGTAGCGCTCCGGCTGGTCGGCGGGCGGAATCCAGGCGCCGACAAAATAATGCTGAATCATCGCCGCCCAGCCACCGCTGACCTCACGGTTCAGATTGGCATCCTGCATGTCGCCAAAACTGATTTTCTGATACTTGTCCTGCGGGCTGTAGAGCACACCACCGGTATAGGTGTGAATAAAGCGACTGGTATTTTGCAGCGGGGTGCGTTGCAGCTGGTAGTAAGGCTGGGCTTTCCACGCCTCGGCGCCGCGGTTATTCACGCGAAACTCCACTTCGATCACGTAGCTGTCACGATGGAAGCGGTAAATCTTGGTGACATCAAGACCTTGGCCGTCACTCCATTGCAGCGGCACTTCAATCACATTGCTCTCGCCCTTGAGCGCGTAGTTGAGACGATCAACGCGGAAATTGGCGTGGTGGGTCGGTTCCGGGCCTTTACCGACGCGCAGGCCACTCTGGGCGATGAACAGCTGATCGGCGCCGGTCTCCATCAGCTTGAATGGCGGGCTGTCCGGTTTCAGTGACACCGGGTATTTGAGCAAGTCGACTTCACGCAGATCGCCGCCCCGGGTATCGATTACGGCGCGGTACAGATCCGTGACCACCTCCACCTGCTGGCCGACCGGTAGCGCCTTGGCGGCGGTAACACTCGGCTGTGGCAGAGCCTGATCGTGGGTCGCGGGCAAATCTTCGCCGGCGCCGCTCGAGGCCTGCCCCGGTGGTTCTCCTGGGGTGGCGGCAACCGGCGCGGTGGAGGGTTGCGGGCGTGGACCATAATCCTGCATCCAGGCCTGCCACAGAAGTATGACCAGAAAGGAGAGGGCGATAGCAAGTAAAACGCGAGGGTTATCCATGGGTTTGTTCGGAGGTATCTACTTTTCTTGGCGGGTTATCGGAAGATTGCGGTACCGGATCCAGGCCACCGGGGTGCCAGGGATGGCAACGGCCGATGCGCCGCAGCGCCAGCCAACTGCCGCGCAGCGCGCCGTGGTGCTCGAGCGCAGTTTGCGCGTACTCCGAGCAGGTCGGTGTAAACCGGCAGTGGTTTCCTAGCCAGGGACTGATCACCAGCCGGTAGGATTTAATCAGCAGGAGTAGCAGTGTGCGCATGCGCGGCAATTGTACGCCAGTGGTGGTCCAGTGTGCGGATAATCTGTTGGTTAGTGCGTTCACTGATGCCCCGACGGACCAGGACCACCAGATCGCGGCCGCCGAGCAGCGCCTGCTGTCTGCGGAAACTTTCGCGGATCAGCCGTTTTACCCGGTTGCGCTTAACCGCGTTACCGGCCGCGCGAATCGAAACCACCGTTCCCAGGCGCGCCTGCTCGAGACCGTTGGCGGAAGCCAGTACCGTAACGAGCCGGTCGCTGGCCTTGTGCTCGCAATGCTTGAACACCCGCTGAAATTGGCTCGCGCTCAGCAGGCGGCAACCACGTGGGAAACGTGCCGGCACAAGCGAGCAGGCAAGCGCGGATCAGGCAGACAGGCGGGCGCGGCCTTTGGCTCGACGAGCCTTGATGATAAGACGGCCGTTCTTGGTGCGCATCCGGGCACGGAAGCCGTGGTTGCGCTTGCGCTTCAGGTTACTGGGTTGAAAGGTTCTCTTCATGGCGCAATTGCTTCCCAATGACAGTGGAAAGCCCGCTGTTTGGCGGGCCGAATCAGGCCGCGCAGATTACTGGTTTTGCCCCGGCTCTGTCAACCTCCGCTCATCGTTCGGGCCTTTTTTGTTGTAGATAACTGGGTGCGTGCGCGCTAGACTGATCGACCCTCCGCGAAACAGAATTGAACAGGAAAGACCTTGCAAGGCTCACTCTGGCAACAATGTCTGGTGCGGCTCGCTAGCGAGTTGCCGGAACAACAGTTCAACACCTGGATTCGTCCGCTGCACGCGGCTGAAGCGGAAAACCTCCTTAAGTTACTGGCCCCCAATCGGTTTGTGCTGGATTGGGTGAAGCAGAACTACCTGGACGGCATCCAGCAGGCGGTCGGCGAATTGGCCGGCGGCGACAGCACCCTGGTGGTGCTGGAAATCGGCTCCAGTCAGCCGGCGGGAGAGACGCCGGGCGAGGGGGGCATGAGCACCGTGCGGCCCGCGCGCGTTGATCGCCGCCAGGAACGCCGCGGCCTGCCGCGCGGCAATCTCAATCCTGCCTTCAGTTTTGACAGCTTCGTCGAGGGCAAGTCCAATCAGCTGGCGCGCGCCGCTTCCGTGCAGATCGGGGAAAATCCCGGCACCGCCTACAATCCGCTGTTTATTTACGGCGGAGTCGGTCTGGGCAAAACGCATCTGATGCACGCGGTGGGTAACACCATTATCGCCAGCCGGCCGGAAGCCAAGGTGGTCTATCTGCACTCCGAGCGTTTCGTCGCCGACATGGTCAAGGGGCTGCAGCACAATGCCATCAATGAATTCAAACGCTATTACCGCTCGGTGGATGCGCTGCTGATCGACGATATTCAGTTTTTCGCCGGCAAGGAGCGCTCCCAGGAGGAGTTCTTCCATACCTTCAACGCCCTGCTCGAAGGGCAGAGCCAGGTAATTCTCACCTGCGACCGCTATCCCAAGGAAGTCGACGGTCTGGAGGAGCGGCTGAAATCGCGGTTTGGCTGGGGACTGACCGTTGCCATCGAACCACCGGAACTGGAAACCCGGGTGGCGATCCTGGTCAATAAAGCGTTGCAGACCAACGTCGAATTACCCAGCGACGTGGCCTTCTTTATCGCCAAGCGTATTAACTCAAATATTCGCGAACTGGAAGGCGCCCTGCGGCGGGTCATTGCCAGTGCGCGTTTCACCGGCCGCGCCATCGATCTGGCGTTCACCAAAGAATCACTGCGCGACCTACTGGCCTTGCAGGATAAGCTGGTGTCGGTGGACAACATTCAGAAAACTGTCGCTGAATACTACAAAATAAGGGTAACGGATCTGCTGTCCGCCCGGCGTACCCGCTCGATAACGCGCCCGCGGCAGATCGCCATGGCACTGGCCAAGGAACTCACCAGTCACAGCCTGCCCGAGATAGGTCAGTCGTTCGGTGGGCGCGATCACACCACGGTGTTACACGCCTGCCGTAAAGTAAACGAGCTTAAAGAGTCCGATCTGCGTATCGCCGAGGACTACAGTAACCTGTGCAGAAAGCTCACAACATGATGTGGACAACCGGTGCATAAATTTGCCGGCCCGGAGTTTTCCGATATTATCCACAGGTGGCACACAGTTTCCGCGGCCCCTTACCAAGGGCCTTGGGCATATGCTGAGACTTGATTTCAATAGCGAATTGGAGTGTTATCCACTACTGGGTACCTGCTTAATTATAACTATTAAGCATATATAAAAGGATATCTAATTAATGAAATTCACGGTCGACCGGGAGATTCTGTTAAAACCCCTGCAGCAAGTTATCGGCGTTGTCGAGCGTCGTCAGACACTGCCCGTATTGGGTAATTTGCTCATGGTCGCCGATGACAATGGCTTGACGATTACCGCCACCGATCTCGAGGTGGAAATACAGTCACGCATAGATATCAAAATCGACCAAGCCGGTGAAATCACTTTGCCGGCGCGCAAACTGGCCGATATCTGTAAAGCGCTGCCAGACAACGCCAGTATCCAGATCAGTGTCAAAGACCAGAAGGCGCAGATTCGCTCGGGCAAAAGCCGTTTTACCCTGGCCACCCTGCCGGCGGCTGATTTTCCGTTGGTGGAGCCGATTAAAGGCGACAGCCGTTTTACGATAGCGCAAAATCGATTAAAAGAGCTCATTGAACGCACGCAGTTTTCCATGGCGCAACAGGATGTGCGTTATTACCTCAACGGGCTGATGCTGGAGCTAACCAAGGGACAGTTGCGCGCGGTGGCGACCGACGGCCACCGACTGGCGTTGTGCGATATGGCGGTGGACATCAACACCGGCGGCAAACGTCAGGTGATCGTACCGCGCAAGGGCATACAGGAATTGATGCGCTTACTCGACAGCGGCGATGCCCCGGTACAGGTGGATGTCGGCACTAATCACATCGGCGTGAGTAATGCCGAAATTCGCTTCACATCCAAGCTGGTGGACGGGCGTTTCCCGGATTATGACCGGGTAGTACCCAAGGGCGGGGACAAAGTGGTCTTGGCGAATCGCGAGCTGTTGCGTCAGGCTTTGTCGCGTACATCGATTCTTTCCAACGAAAAGTATCGTGGAATACGCTTGAATATGGAAAAAAATATCATTAAAATTCAAGCACATAACCCAGAACAAGAAGAGGCGGACGAGGAATTCGAAGTCGATTATCCTGGCGGTGTATTGGAAATCGGTTTCAACGTCACGTACCTGTTGGATGTGTTGTCCAGCGTGCGCAGTGATGATGTGCAAATTACCCTCAGCGATTCCAACAGCAGCTGTTTGATGCGCGAACCAGGTACGGAACAGTATCGTTACGTGGTTATGCCGATGCGGCTCTAGGCCGCGGGTGCCGGTCCGCCGGGGCCGGCTATCGCTGATTGATGCCTATCGAGTCGCTTTCGCTCCGCCGGTTTCGTAATCTACAGCCGTTCGAGCTCAGCCTATCCCCTCAGCTCAATGTTTTTCTCGGCGACAACGCCGCAGGGAAAACGAGCATTCTCGAAGCGTTGTTTATGTTGGCGCGCGGTCGCTCGTTTCGCACCACCCAAGTGGATAAGCTCATTCAGTTCGGTGAATCCGATTTTCAGGTGCTGGCGCGCCTGACATCCGCCAACGGACGGGCGTTTCCCGTCGGACTTCAGCGTGCTCCGGGCAAACTGGTCTGCCGAATTGACGGCAAGCCGGTAAAACGCCTTTCCGAATTGGCCACACTGTTCCCGGTGCATTGGGTCGGAGGAAATTTACACACTTTGGTAGAGGACGGCCCGGCCTATCGAAGACAATTCCTGGATTGGGGATTATTTCACGTGAAACCAGACTACCTCCGCATATGGAAACGGTTTAATAAGGCTCTTAAACAGCGTAACGCTGCGTTGCGAACCGGGGCCGGAGCCCGCGCCACCCAGGCTTGGGATACGGAACTGGCGGTTGCGGCGGAGCGATTACATCAGGACCGAAAAGACTACCTGGACGAGCTAAAAGCGGCGCTAAGCGCCATAAGCCCTGGCTTCTCGATCTCGAGCGACCCCATTGATATCCACTATCGCAAGGGCTGGCCCCGGGGCGCCGCATATCTAGAGACGCTCAGCGAATCGCTGGGGAAAGACCAGGAGAGCGGCTTCACCCGAGCGGGGCCGCAACGGGCGGAGCTGCGGTTTACCGTTGATGGAAAACCAGCTCAGGAACGACTTTCGCGGGGGCAACAGAAAGTGTTTATCACAACGCTCCATGTTGCTCAGGCGCAGCGCTTATACCAAGAGACGGGCCATACCAGTCTGTTTCTGCTCGATGATTTAGGAGCAGAGCTCGACAGTAAAAATCAACAGGCAATCCTTGGTCTGCTAGGCAGCATAGACGCACAAGTCTTTGTAACTGCAATAGAATTTCCAATACTCCCACAACGGCTCGGATCGCTTGCCAAACAGTTTCACGTGAAACACGGGTTGGTCTCGGAGGTGGTATAATCGCTCCTTACAGTCATAAACGGCGTCCCACATGAGCGATAAACCCAGCTACGATTCCTCGAATATCAAGGTCCTGAAAGGGCTGGACGCGGTCAGAAAGAGACCAGGCATGTACATCGGCGATACCGATGACGGTACCGGGTTACATCATATGGTCTTCGAGGTGGTGGATAACTCCATTGACGAAGCGCTGGCCCACTACTGTTCTGAGATTACCGTAACGCTGCATAGCGATAACTCGGTCACGATCACCGATGACGGCCGTGGCATACCGGTGGACATTCATCCTGAAGAAGGCCGTTCCGCGGCGGAAGTCATCATGACAGTGCTTCACGCTGGGGGAAAATTCGACGACAATTCCTACAAAGTTTCGGGAGGATTGCATGGCGTCGGTATTTCGGTCGTCAATGCACTGTCGGAATCCCTTAAGCTGACCATCAAGCGCGATGGGCACGTGCACTACCAGGAATACCACAACGGTGAGCCTCGCGAGCCCCTGAAAGTGATCGGTGATACCGATCAGACCGGTACCGAGGTGACGTTTCTGCCCAGTCCGGTCATTTTCACCGATACGGTTTACCACTACGATATCCTGGCGGCGCGTTTACGTGAACTGTCATTCCTCAATTCCGGGGTGCGCATCCGCATCACCGATGAACGTACCGACAAACAGGATACATTTGAATACCAAGGCGGCATTCGGGCATTTGTTGAGCATCTGAACCGGAAGAAGACCCCCCTGCATCCCACGGTGTTTTATTTTACCGGCCAGAAAGACGGCATCGGTGTCGAAGTGGCAATGCAGTGGAATGATTCTTATCAGGAAAACATTTTCTGCTTTACCAATAATATTCCGCAACAGGACGGCGGCACCCATCTGGCCGGATTTCGTTCGGCATTAACGCGCACACTTAACCAGTACATAGAGAAACAGGCGGCTAAAAAGAATAAGGTCAATACCACCGGGGACGACATGCGCGAAGGTTTGGTTGCCGTCATGTCGGTCAAGGTGCCCGATCCGAAGTTTTCTTCGCAAACCAAAGATAAGCTGGTTTCCTCCGAAGTGAAAGGCGTGGTGGAGTCTACGGTTTCAGATAAGCTTGAGTCCTATCTACTTGAAAACCCTGTAGATTCTAGGTCTATCATTGCGAAAATCGCCGAGGCTGCGATGGCCCGGGAGGCTGCCCGCAAGGCGCGCGAAATGACGCGCCGCAAGGGGGCGCTGGATATCGCCGGCTTGCCGGGTAAGCTGGCCGACTGCCAGGAGCGCGACCCGGCACTCAGCGAGCTCTATCTGGTGGAGGGCGACTCCGCGGGGGGGTCGGCCAAGCAGGGGCGTGACCGTAAATCTCAGGCGATACTCCCGCTCAAGGGAAAGATTCTTAACGTGGAAAAGGCCCGCTTCGACAAAATGCTTTCCTCCGCCGAGGTTGGCACGCTGATCACGGCACTGGGTTGCGGTATCGGGCGCGATGAATTCAACATCGATAAACTGCGCTATCACCGTATTATTATCATGACCGACGCCGACGTCGACGGCTCGCACATCCGTACCCTGTTGCTGACTTTCTTTTACCGTCAAATGCGCTCGCTGATTGAAAAGGGCTATGTGTACATTGCGCAGCCACCGCTGTACAAGACAAAGAAGGGTAAACAGGAACAATATGTCAAAGACGATGCCGCACTGCAGGAATACCTGATGCAGGCCGCGCTCGACAGGTCGAGCCTGTACGTCAACAGTGGTGCACCGCCGTTGAGCGGGCCGGGTCTTGAAACCCTGATCAGACAGTATATCGCCGTGATGGCCTCGATCACTCGCCTGGCACGTCGTTACAATGCGCAGGTGCTGGAAAAAATGCTCTACATGTCGCCCCTCCTGGAGGTCGATCTTCACGATCAGCACAAGGTCAGCGCCTGGTGCGGTGAATTGGAGCAGCGCATCAACGCCGACATCAAACCCGGCGAGCGATTTCAGATCGAATTGGACGGCGATCAGCCGGAAAACTTCATCATTCACGTACGCAAACTGACCCACGGCATCCTTTCCAGTGAACAGACCATACCGGCGGAATTCTTCGCCAGCGCCGAATACGGCCGCATGGTAGCTCTCGGTGCACAGCTGGAGGGCCTGTTGGGCGAAGACGCCTACGTCTCACGCGGTGAGAAACAGCTGCCGGTTTCCAGTTTCAGACAAGCGGTGGACTGGTTGATGGAAGAGGCGCGGCGCGGTCAGCACATCCAGCGTTACAAAGGTCTGGGCGAGATGAATCCCGAGCAGCTATGGGAGACGACCATGAACCCGGATACTCGTCGCATGTTGCAGGTGAAGATAGAGGATGCCGTCGCCGCCGACGAAATCTTCACCACCCTGATGGGTGATCAGGTCGAACCGCGGCGAGACTTTATCGAGGCGAACGCCTTATCGGTCTCCAACCTCGATATCTAAAACCCCGGTCGACATTCCTAGCTAGCCGCTACCAGTAGCCTCTCGCCTGAAGCGGGTTCTTGCGGGTGCAAGGTTTTTGGTGCATGCGCCGCTCGCGGCGCCCTAAGCCAAAAACCTTGCACCCGAGGGAGCACGCCTGCACCAAAGCCAGAATAGGCGAACGTTTTAAAGCTTGAACACCGAGACGCTGGGCGCATGCAGTCAGAGCTCCAGTCGAGTTGTGTGGGGTGAAGCGTTGGCGGTGGAGTTTGCGGGGGGGGGACCCGAGGCCGGGGTAGGGGTTGCCGACGAAAATCGGCGGGAGG
>JASBSN010000113.1 GCA_030148915.1 Thiogranum sp. | reverse complement strand
TCCTCCAGACTCCAGAAACCGGTCTGCTTGTGATAGAACTGCGCGAAATGCCCGAACAGGTATTTATCAAAATCGATGTTCCAGGGGATGGCGAAGTAATCGTTGTCCGGCTCGGTGGAAAAGTCCTCGCGCACGTAACTGAGACCGGTCGAGGTGCTCAGGTTCAAGTCCTCACTTTCGAACCACTGATAACCCACCAGTGGGCCGACGGTGGTGCGCAGATCCAGGTCGGCGAACTGGTCGTGCGCGAAGCGCGCGAAGCCGCCCATATACCATTGTTTGGAAACGAAGTAGTTATAGTCGTTTTCCAGCCGCCAGGCATCTTTGATTTTTTTGTTTTCCGCACGGTCTTTTTCCAGTTCGGCGAAGACTTTGAAGCGGTCGTAGCGCCGGCGCAGGGTCATGTCGCCGTCGAGGTCAATTTCGTCCTTATCGGTGTTGCCGGTCTGACGTTGCACACTGGCATTGGCGTGGCCGGAGAACTTGACGCCCTGGCCTTTGCGCCAGGGCTCCGGATTGATCAGCGCCACTTCCTCCTGGCTGAGGGTCCGCGGCGGCGCCCCGTTTTCGGTCTCGACCCGCATTGAATCCTCTTCGTTAATCACCCGCGTGACCATCAGGGTGCGGTCGTCAGCGAGCAGAAATTCCATGGGTTTCTCTGCGTTAATCGTGGCGATCTGTTGCCACTTTACCCTGATCAGGCCGGCAAAAGCGGTTTTAAAGCCGAGAATGCCGTCATCGCGCGAGACAATTTCGCCGACCAGGCGTGAGCCGTCGCGCAGCAGGAGTTCGTCGGCGCGCAGCGCGGGGGCGCTGACCGAACTCACCAGGAGCAGAAATACAGGTAGCAGAGAGTTGAGTGAAATACGGTTTACTGGGCGGGGCATGTCGATCCTTTACGGGACCTCTGATCAATTCCTTTTTCGTCATTCTGGCGTATGCCAGAATCCAGTGGTTTCAATAGCTTGGATGCCGGCCTGCGCCGATAGGACGAATTGCGCCGGTACGACGAATTGATCAGAGATTCCTTAGTGTTTATAAAATGATTTTTCAGCTTTGGGGGCATTCTACCTGCCGCACGCAGCGATGCAATTATCACGTGTCGTCGCGCGCCGACAGTGAGTTAGCGCGCTTCGAAGACGACTACGCTGCGCGGACAAACCGCGAACAGCCCGGTGGCGACGAACGAGAGCAGGTCGGGGGGAAGGAAATCATCTGGCGATGCGCGGGCGGTGTCGGCGCTTACACGCCAGCGGCGCCCGGGGATGGGCGGCAGGGGCAGGCGCAGGGTCTGCGCGGACATGTTCATCACCACATGCAGGTCGGCCTCGTCGGGCGCGATAGCGGCCAGGGTGAACGCCAGCACCTGGGCCGTGGCGTCGTACCAGGCCGGCGCCTCGCCGTCGGCGCCGTACCAGCTGATGTCGGGCAGGGCGCGTTCGCCAAGCGGATGGCCGGTGAGAAAGCGCCGGCGCATCAACGCCGGATGACGTTTGCGCAGGGCGATCATATGGCGGGTAAAACGCAGCATCTCGGCACCGCCCTCATCGGGCGTCCAGTCCAGCCAGCTGAGCGCGTTGTTCTGACAATAGGCGTTATTGTTACCCGCCTGGCTGTTAAGCCGCTCGTCGCCGGCGAGCAGCATCGGCACCCCCTGGCTCAGCAACAGCATGGCTACGGCGTTTTTGGCCTGTTGGCGGCGCAGCCGGTTCAGGGCCGGATCGTCGCTGTGGCCTTCCACGCCGCCGTTGCTGCTGAGGTTGTCGTCGTATCCGTCGCGGTTGTCCTCGCCGTTGGCGGCGTTGTGTTTGCGGGCGTAGCTGAATAGGTCATGCAGGGTAAAGCCGTCGTGACAGGTGATGAAGTTAATGCTGTTGATGGGCAGGCGATGCTGGGGCTGGTATAAATCCGGGCTGCCGCTGATGCGCGTGGCCACTTCGCTGATAATGCCGGCCTCGCCGCGCAGGTAGCGGCGCATCACGTCGCGATAGCGCCCGTTCCACTCCGCCCAGCGCCGACCGGGGAAGTTGCCCACCTGGTAAAGTCCGGCCGCGTCCCAGGCCTCGGCGATCAGTTTGCTGGCGGTGAGCTGTTCGGACAGCTCGATACCCCAGATGAGCGGTGCGTCGTGCAGCGGCTCGCCGTCTTCGCCGCGCGTCATGACGCTGGCCAGGTCGAAGCGGAAACCGTCGACGTGCATGTCGCGCACCCAGTATTCCAGGCAGTTGAGAATAAAGCTGGCGACGATGGGATGGTTGCAGTTAAGGGTGTTGCCACAGCCGGTGTAATCGCGGTAAATGCGCTTGTCCTGCTTATCGAGGTGGTAAAAGACGCCGTTCTCCAGGCCCCGGAAGTTGATCACCGGGCCGTCGCTGCCGCCCTCGGCGGTATGGTTGAACACCACATCCAGAATGACCCCGATGCCGGCGCCGTGCAGCGCCTTGACCAGATCGCGAAATTCATCGCGCTGGGTGCCCTGCTCGGGTGTCACGCAGTAGCCCGGGTGCGGTGAAAAGAAGCTGTGGGTGCTGTAGCCCCAGTAGTTTTCCAGGCCCAGGGCGGCCGTGCCCGGCGGCACATCCTGTACATCGAAGGCCATCACCGGCAGCAGCTCAACGTGGGTGATGCCGAGTGTCAGCAGATAGGGGATTTTTTCGATCAACCCGGCGAAAGTGCCGGGATGACGCACCTGCGAGGACGCGTGGCGGGTGAAGCCGCCGACGTGCAGCTCGTAAATAATCGCGTTCTCAAACGGGATCGCCAGCGGCGCGTCGCCCTCCCAGTCATAGTCGTTGCGCACTAACCCGGCGCGCATGCAGCGGGCGCTGTTATCGCCCTCTACGCTGGCGGCATGCCGGTCCCAAAGCGTCTGACTGACCGCCAGGGCGTGCGGGTCGAGCAGCGCTTTGCTGGCGTCAAAGCGCAGGCCGGAGCGTTCGGTGTCGTTCGGCCCGTCAACGCGCCAAGCGTACCAGCTGTTTTCCGGTAGCCCCTCGACGTACACGTGCCAGGCGAAAAAGCTCTTGTTGAGCGCCGGGTCGAGACGCACGATTTGCCGCGGGGCGGGGCTGTCGGCGCGCTCGAACAGCAGCAGTTCGACCTGCGTGGCATGATGGCTGAACAGGGAAAAGTTGCAGCCGTTTGCGTCGGGACTGGCCCCGGCCGGATAACGCGTTCCGGCGCGCGTGGGGTAGGGATTCATCGTCGCGCTCGCCGATATCCTGCGTCAGGGGGTGGGAATGCGCCCGGCTCACCGACAGGCACGGTCAGCTCCCGGGTTTTTCCTGGTGGCCACCGAACTGCAGGCGCATGGCCGACAATAGCCGATTACTGAAGTCCGCTTCGCCGCGGGAGGCGAAGCGCTGAAACAGCGCGGCGCTCAGTACCGGAGCGGGGGTGGCGGTATCGATGGCGCTTTGCAGGGTCCAGCGACCCTCGCCGGAATCGGAGACGTCGCCGGAAAAATTCTCCAGACCGGGGTTTTCGCGCAACGCCGCGGCGCTCAGATCGAGTAGCCAGGAGGCGATGACGCTACCGCGTCGCCACACCTCCGCCACCTCGGCGACATCGATGTCATAGCGGTAATGTTCCGGGTGGCGCAACGGCGTGGTTTCGGCATCGTGTTCCTGGGCCTGGCCGCCGACTCCGGCGTGCCGGAGGATATTCATGCCCTCGGCGTAGGCGGCCATCAGACCGTACTCGATACCGTTATGCACCATTTTCACGAAGTGGCCGGCGCCGTTCGGCCCACAGTGCAGATAGCCCAGCTCGGCGTTGGCAGGCGCGCCACTGCGCCCCGGCGTGCGTTCACTGTCGCCCAGGCCCGGGGCGAGACTGCGGAATATGGGATCCAGGCGAGCCACCACCGGCTGTTCGCCACCGATCATCAGGCAGTAACCGCGCTTAAGACCCCAGACCCCACCGCTGGTACCGACATCGACATAGTGGATGCCGCGCTCTTTGAGCCGTGCCGCGCGCGCCAGATCATCCTGGTAAAAGGAGTTGCCGCCGTCGATGATAACGTCGCCGGACTGCAAATGTGCGAGTAATTGTTCGATCAGCGGGTCCACGGCGCCGGCCGGCACCATTAGCCAAACCGCCCGCGGTGTGCTCAGTCGGGCGGCGAAATCAGCCAGATCGCCGGCGCCGAGAGCGCCGGCGCCCACCAGTGTGTCAACCGCTTCGCGGCGGTTGTCGTAGACCACGCACTCGTGCCCGTTGCTCAGCAGACGACGGACGATATTGCCGCCCATGCGGCCCAGTCCCAACATTCCCAGTTGCATGACGATGATGTCCTTTTTTCAGTAGTGTAAACGCTTTCGTCGCGTGGTTGCGCCGTTGCGCACCGCTACCCTGTCTGTTCGTGGCCGCTCAGGCGGAAAAGTTCCCTTTTTTTGACGGTTGCGGCTGAGGCGCGGGCGCATGATATAGTACGGGCGGAAAATCGGCGCTGTCACTGGGGCGCGCTGCCTGAGATGACGGACGGAACCGGGGCGAATGCTGAAAACCATGTTTGCGTTGATGGCCGGTCTGGCGGCCTGGCTGGCCGCCGGCGCCTACGCGCAGGATGCGCCCTACGCTTATCCTATCCACGATAAGTTTAAAGCCACGGTGGTGGGGACACCCCAGGCCTTGCAGAAAGCGCTCCCCGAAATACCGCTCAAGGAGGCGCGTCTGACGGTATTTCCCGGCCGCCGGGCGCCGGATTATCTTTGGTACGAAGCGCAACTGCGTTACGCCTACGCGTTTCAGGACCAACCGGCGCCGTTGATATTTATCATCGCCGGTACCGGCGGGGCGTACAACGGTGCGCGCACCAACGCGCTGGGGCGGGCGTTCTATTCTGCCGGCTATCATGTCGTGTTGCTGTCCTCCCCGACACTGCCGAACTTCATGGTCTCCGCTTCCAGCACCGGCGTGCCCGGCGAAGCGGTACAGGATGCGCAGGATCTGTATCGGGTGATGATGATGATCCGCGAGCGCCACCGCGACGACATCGGCGTTACCGGCTACTATCTGACCGGTTACAGTCTCGGCGGCTTCAACGCGGCGTTCGTCGCCTGGCTGGACGATCAGCGCCACGAGTTTGATTTTCACAAGGTGTTGTTGATCAATCCACCGGTGCGTCTGTACGAGTCCATGTCGATCCTCGATCGCATGCTGCAGAGCATTCCCGGCGGTATGGATAATTTCAACAGCTACTATGACAAAGTCGTGCGTGAGTTCAACGTACTGTACTCGAGTGCCGAGCGCCTGGAATTTGGCGAAGATTTCCTCTACGCGGTATTTCGTCAGCTGCAGCCGCGCGATGACGAACTCGCCGCACTGATCGGTCTGTCGTTTCGTTTTTCCGCGGCCAACCTCATGTTCAGCGCCGATCTGATGACAAATTACGGTTTTATCAAACCGAGCAATGTTCATCTCGACCGCAACAGTTCGCCCGGCGACTACGCCAAAGTGGCCATGCGCCTGGGGTTCACCGATTACTTCCATCGTTTCTTCTATCCGTACTACAACGCCCGGCTGGCACAGCCGATCAGCCGCGAGGCGATGATCGGGCGAATGAGCCTGGAGCGGATCGCCGATTACCTGCACACCAGCGACAAGCTGTTCGTGATGCACAATCGCGACGATCTGATTCTCGGCAACGGCGGTATCGACTTCATCAGCAGTGTGTTTGGCGCGCGGGCGAAAATCTATCCCTACGGCGGGCATCTCGGCAACATGCTCTACGCCGAAAACATCGATTACATGTTGCAGGTTATGGGGAATCCGGCTCGATGGCACTGAGCGTGCGGCGCATCGGCTTGCGGGGTCGCCGCCAACGCGTGCTGGTGCTGTTGAGCATTTGCGTTTGGTTGGGCGCTTGCAGCAGCACACCGGTCGCGCCTTCCGGTGCGGCGGAGGAGCCGGTGTTTCCCGCCGACCGAGTGCTGGCTCCCGGCGTGGTAGACGAAACCGATCGTGTCTGGGACCCGCTCGAGGGGCTCAATCGGCGTATCTACCGCTTTAACTATTACTTTGACCGTTATCTGTTTTTGCCCGGCGTGTCGTTGTATGAGTACGTGACGCCGGATCAGGTGGAAAAAGGCGTGCACAATTTTTTCCGCAACATTGCAGACATCACCACACTGATCAACAGCGTGCTGCAGCTCAACCTGGAGAAAACCCTCAATACCACCACCCGGCTGCTGGTCAACTCGACGATCGGGTTGCTGGGTTTTATAGACATTGCCGCGGACGTGCCGCGCAAGGACGAGGATTTCGGACAGACGCTCGGCTACTGGGGGCTCGGTGAGGGGCCTTATCTGATTCTGCCGATTCTCGGTCCGTCCAATTTGCGCGACGCCGGCGGTTATTCGGTGGATTGGGG
>JASBSN010000093.1 GCA_030148915.1 Thiogranum sp. | reverse complement strand
TCCCACGTCTGATCCAGTGTCCGCCACGTCTTTTCGATCAACTCGTCGATCTCCTCGTGACTGATCACCAGCGGTGGACACAGCAGCATACTGTCCTGGGTGGCCCGCAGTATCAGCCCGTTTTGCAGCGCAAAGTCCCGGCATAGGGCGCCGACTTTGCCCCGCGGTTCGAAAAAACGCCGCCGCGGTTTTTCCGGCACCAGTTCGATAGCGCCGAGCAAGCCGGCGATACGCGCCTCGCCTACCAGCGGATGCTCGCCCAGCTGCAGCCAGCGTTCGCCCAGATAGGGTGCGGTGTCCCGGTCGACTTTTTCGACAATCTTTTCGCGTTGCAGAATGCGTACGTTCTCCAGCGCCACCGCCGCGCACACCGGGTGACCGGAGTAGGTATAGCCGTGAGCGAGTTCGCCACCTTTGGTTATAAGAACTTCGGCGATCCGCTGACTGAACATCACCGCGCCGATGGGCAGATAGCCGGAGCTGATCCCCTTGGCGACCGGCATGATATCGGGTTGAATGTTGAAATAGTCCGAGCCGAACCACTTACCGGTGCGCCCGAAACCGCAGATCACTTCGTCGACGATCAGCAGCACATCGTGGCGGCGACAGATACGCTGTATCTCCGGCCAGTAACTGGCCGGAGGAATGATCACCCCACCGGCCCCCTGGATCGGTTCGGCGATAAAGGCGGCTACCGTCTCAGGCCCCAGCTGCAGAATCTTCTCTTCCAGTTCGCGGGCGCGCCGCAGGCCGAAGGTCTCGGGATCTTCATCGCCGCCGTCCTGGAACCAGTAGGGTTGGTCGATATGGTGGATACCGCCTATCGGCAACCCGCCCTGCTTGTGCATCGCCGGCATGCCGCCGAGGCTGGCGCCCGCCATCGTCGAGCCGTGATAGCCGTTGATGCGACCAATGACGTTGAATTTCCGCGGCTGCTCCTGCACCGACCAGAAATGGCGCACCATGCGCACAATAGTGTCGTTGGCTTCCGAACCGGAGCCGGTGAAAAACGCATGGCTGATGTTGTCGGGCGCCAGCGAGGTGATCAACTCGGCAAGCTCTATGGCCGGTGCCGAGGTGCAGTGGAAAAAGCTGTTGTAATAAGGTAGCTCCTGCATCTGCCGGGTGGCGGCTGCCACCAGTTCGTGCCGCCCGTAACCCAGGTTGACGCACCACAACCCGGCAAAGGCGTCCAGCAGCTTGTGACCCTCGGCGTCCCAAACGTACACCCCTTCGGCGCGGGTGATAATACGCGTGCCTTTTTTTGCCAGCAGACCGTTGTCGCTGAAAGGGTGCAGATGGTGTGCTGCGTCCATTCGCTGCAAGGTGGCGATATCCAGATCGGCGCTAGACATGATGGGCGGACTACCTGTTTCAGACGTTGAGGAGCAGAAACTCCCGCTCCCAGGAGCTGATAACCCGGAAGAAGATTTCATATTCGGATTTTTTCACCGCCACGTAGGCCCGCACGAAGCGCTCGCCCAACAGACGGTGCAGCGGCTCGCTTTCGGCCAGCAGTTTCAGCGCCGCCTCCATGGAGCGCGGCAGTTGATAAGGGTGATCGTAGGCGCTGGTGCCGAGCGGTTCGGTGGGCTGGAGTTGCTCCTGGATACCGAGATAACCGGCCGCCAGAGTGACCGCCATCATCAGATAGGGGTTGGCATCGGAACCGGCAAAACGGCTTTCCACACGGGTCGAATCTGGCTCGGAAAAGGGAATGCGCAGACCCGCAGTGCGGTTGTCATAACCCCAGTGAACGTTGATGGGGGCCGACTCGTCACGAGCGATACGCCGATAACTGTTCACATTGGGCGCAAAAAAAGCCATCGCCGCGGGCACGTATTTCTGCAAGCCGGCGATGTAATGCATCAGCAGCTCGCTGGGCTTGCCCCCATCGCCGGCAAACACGTTACGCCCGCCGGCAATTTCCGTCAGGGATTGATGCAGGTGCATGGCGCTGCCCGGTTCGTTCTCCATCGGCTTGGCCATGAAGGTGGCATAGACGTTATGCCGCAAGGCGGTTTCGCGCATGGTGCGTTTGAACAAAAACACCTGGTCGGCGCGCGACAGCGCATCGGCGTGGAGGAAATTGACTTCCATCTGCGCCGCGCCGGATTCGTGGATCAGCGTATCCACGTCCAGGTTCATGGCCTCGCTGTAATCGTACATGTCGTCGAACAACTGGTCGAATTCGTTGACCGCATCGATGGAATAAGACTGACGTGCGGTTTCCGACCGTCCGCTGCGACCGGCCGGCGGCGCCAGCGGGAAATCCGGATCGGTGTTCTGTTGCACCAGAAAGAACTCCAGCTCCGGAGCGACCACCGGCTTGAGGCCCATCGCATCATAGAGCCCAAGCACTTTTCTCAGCACCGAGCGCGGCGCCAGCGGGTGCAGCTCGGTAGCGCTGGCGTCGGTATAACAGTCGTGAATGATCTGCGCGCTGGGGTCGCGCGACCAGGGCACCACGCACACCGTATCGGGGTCGGGCAGCAGGACCATGTCGCGCTCCATCGGGCTGACGATATCCGCGTAGGTGTCCGGCCACTCGCCGTTGACCGTCTGGATAAAAACGCCTTCCGGAAGCCGCGCACCCCCTTCGGAGAAATAGCGCTCGGCGGGCACGATTTTGCCGCGCGCGTTGCCGGTCATGTCCGGCACCAGGCACTCCACTTCGGTGATACGTCGTTCATTGAACCAGGAGCGCAGTATTTCTATGTCTTCAGTTTTCATTAGCTTATCGCGACGCTCGTCGAGCGTTGCGCGGCATGCGCCCGGCAGGCAGCAGCGAAACGGCGAAAAATGGCGGTATAAAATGCATTGTCGAGCACCTGCCATTCCGGATGCCACTGCACCGCCAGGGCGAAACCCCGCGCGTCCCTGACCCGTACCGCTTCGATAAGACCATCGGGTGCGCGCGCTTCGACCTCCAGGTTGTCGGCCAGTCGATCGATACCCTGGCCGTGCAGCGAGTTTACCCGCTGCTCGTGCCCGCCCGCCAGCTCGGCCAACAGGCCATCCGGCTCTAGGGCGACGGCGTGCCGCGCACCGTACTGCACCTCCAGGGAGCGCGCGTCGGGTTCGCGGTGATCGTACAACCCGTCCACGGCGTGCACCTTGGCGTGCAAAGTGCCGCCCAGTGCCACATTCAGTTCCTGCAGTCCTCTGCAGATTCCCAACACCGGGACGCCGGCCTGCAAGGCGAGCGGAATCAACGCCAGCGTGGTGGCATCGCGCTGGGGGTCTGCGGGCGAATCGGCATCCGCAGCACTGCCGTTATAGTGGCCCGGCTCGATGTTTGAGGTGGCGCCCGTCAGCAACAGTCCGTCGAGCATCGCCACCAACCCTTCGAGTGGCAGACGCTGTGCCAGCGCCGGGATAATAAGCGGGATGCCGTCGAGGCTATCGACGACGGCGGTCAGGTATTTTTCGCCCACGCAATGAAAATAATGGGGATCGACAAAGGTCCTGTCCGCAGGTAGGCCAACGACTGGCAGGGGAGGCATAAGGCTCGTTTCAACATTCCGGCTATGAAGCTTGACACTAGCACCGGTGTTTATTTTTTTCAACGCTCCTCGGGGCGCCAGCCCGACACCACGTTGCCCGATGTTGGGTTTTTTCCGTTTTCAAACTATAACTCTATGATGCTATATAACTATTGCGCTAGAAGTCGAACAACCCGGTGCGCCGGAGCGCTCGAGCCTGAAAGTGATGAGAATCTTGGACATCGCAAAGTAAGGATCTGCTAACATCACAACTCTATCACCCAAGGAGAAGTCTTTCATGACGCCAACAGCGCTGCCAGAGCGCGATGCCGATACCCTGCGCGGGATCGACGGGCTGGAAGCGGTCGACCTGCTGATACCCGATTGCAACGGCCTGCTGCGCGGCAAACGCGTCAATCCCGGCGCGCTGGAAAAAGCTTACGCCGCCGGAATTTGTCTGCCGGCCTCGATTTTCGCCGCCGATATCACCGGCAACACCACCGAGGCCACCGGCCTGGGCTTTGACATCGGCGACCGCGACCTGTTCTGCCGCCCGGTGCCCGGGACCTTGCAGCCGGTCCCCTGGACGCGCCAACCGAGCGCCCAATTGCTGATGGAAATGTTCCACCAGGACGGTCGGGCTTTCGCCGGCAATCCGCGCTACCTGCTGCGCGCCGTTGCCGAGCGGCTCGCCGCCCTCGGCGTCGAAGTGGTGGTCGCCGTCGAACTCGAATTCTATCTGTTGGACAATAAGCTCGACGCCAAGGGCTATCCACAAGCGCCTTTGAACGCCCACACCGGTGAGCGCGACGCCACCACGCAGGTCTATTTCATCGACGACCTGGACAGTTACCAGGGCTTTATCGACGAGGTGCGCGAAGCGACACGCGTGCAGAACATCCCTGCCGATACGGCGGTTGCCGAATACGCGCCGGGCCAATTCGAAATCAACCTCACCCACCGCAACGATCCGCTGGCCGCCTGCGACGACGCCATTTTGTTGAAGCGCACCATCAAGGCCGTTGCCGCGCGCCACAATCTGCAGGCCACCTTCATGGCCAAACCCTACGCCCGCCTGGCGGGCAACGGACTGCACGTTCACGTCAGCCTGTACGACCAACAGGGGCGCAACCTGATGGCCGCCGACGACAAGGCGCACGCGCCGTCACCGACGCTGTCCTATGCCATTGGCGGACTGCAGCAAACCCTGCACGAGGCGATGCTGTTGTTCGCCCCTCACGCCAATTCCTACCGGCGCTTTCAGGCCGAAAGCTACGTGCCGCTGAACGGCAGTTGGGGCTATAACAACCGCACCGTGGCGCTGCGCATTCCCGCCGGCGAGCCGGCCGACCGGCGTATCGAACACCGTGTTTCCGGCGCTGATGCCAACCCGTATCTGGTTACCGCGGCGATTCTCGCCGGTATCCACCACGGCCTGACACAGCGTATCGCCTGCGATGCACCGATCGAGGGTAACGCCTACACCCAGACCAAAGCGGAAGTTCCGCGCACCTGGCAAGATGCGCAGAACGTGTTCGCCCACAGCGACTGGATCACCGCAGCGTTCGGCGCCGATTTCCAACGCATCTTCAGCGCCTTGAAAGCCGAGGAAATGCGCCTTTTCGAACAACAGATCACGCCGCTGGAATACCAGTGGTATCTGCGTACGGTCTGAGCGACAAGCGCGGTGTCTAAAGTCTCGCACGTCGATTCCTGGTACGCGGCCAGCGCCGGGCCACTGCCTGTTTACCCCGCCCTGCAAGACAACCTGGAGGTCGACGTCTGTATCGTGGGCGCGGGTATCACCGGTTTGAGCAGCGCCATTCACCTGGCAGAACAGGGCTACCGGGTGGCCGTCGTTGAACAACACTGTGTCGGTTGGGGCGCCTCGGGGCGCTCCGGCGGTCAAATGATCTTCGGTTTCGCTACCGAACAGCCGCAGCTGGTCAAGCTGGTTGGCCTGGACGAGGCGAAGAAAATCTGGGCTTGCGGGCTCGAGGGCCTGGACCTGCTGCGCCAGCGGATTGCACGCTATGGCATCGACTGTGACCTGGTCCAGGGGCACATTCACGCCGCCATCAAAGCGCGTCAGGCGCGCGAGCTGCACGCCTGGCAGGATGATCTGGAAACTGTTTATGATTACCGCACTCTGCGCTTCCTGGAAGGCGCCGAGATGCGAGCGGCGGTGGCCAGCGAGCGCTATATCGCCGGTCTGCACGACAGCAACAGCGGCCATCTTCACCCGTTGAAATACACGCTGGGACTGGCGCGCGCCGCCACCTCGCTCGGCGTGCGGATTTTCGAGCGCTCGCCGGTGATAGCCATCGACAACGCCGCACCGGTAGTGGCAAAAACGCCCGGCGGGCGGATCAGGGCGACTTTCATGGTACTGGCCGGCAACGCGCACCTGCGCAATCTGGCCCCCGCCATCGAGCGCAAGATCATGCCGGTGGGCACCTATATCGCCGCCACCGAGCCCCTGGGCGAGGCACGCTGCCGGGCGCTGTTAGGCGACAATGCGGCGGTGGCCGACATCAACTTCGTGCTCGATTATTTCCGTTGCAGCGCCGATCACCGGCTACTGTTCGGGGGCCGGGTCTCCTACTCCACCCTGGCCCCACGGCGGCTCGCCGCCAGCATGCGCACGCGTATGCTGCGGGTGTTCCCACAGCTGCGGGAAGTGCAGATGCAGTACGTGTGGGGGGGGTTTGTCGCCATCACTATGAACCGCGCACCGCATTTCGGACGCCTCGGACAGAATGTCTATTTCGCCCACGGCTTTTCCGGCCACGGCATCGCCGCCAGCGGACTGGCCGGCAAACTGATGGCCGAGGCCATCGGTGGCTGCGCGGAAAAATTCGATGTCTTCGCCAGGCTGGCGCACCGGGATTTTCCCGGCGGGCGGGCGCTGCGCACACCCGCCCTGGTACTGGCCACGACCTGGTACCGTCTGCGCGACATACTGCCCTAAGGCGCGGGCGCCGTGCGCCCCGGGGTCCGAGCAGCGCCTCGTCGTCAGGTGTGATCGATGCTCACCAAGGCATACAAACGCGCTTCGGTGACGCTCACCACCCAGCCGATCAGATTCACCACTTCGCCGCGGGCGTACTCTTCGCGCACCCGGCGTTGCAGCGCCACGCCCGCGGCGTCGGCATCGGCGCCGGCATCGCCTTCGCGCTGAGATGCGCCCAGCGCCTTGTCGATCAATGCGTTCAGCGTCTCCGCCTCGCGCTCCGCGGGTTGCGCCTCCAGGTAAGCCTCGCCCAGGCGCCGCACCGCGCTAAGATTATTGGCGTCCAGCAACCAACGCGACCAGGGTGAGGAGGCCGCGGCGACGTCGGCCGACCGGCGCCGAGCGCCCAGGTAGAGTGTGCCACCGGCGGCGGTCGCGGCAGCGGCGAGAAGAAACGCTCTGCGGGTAAAGTCAGGACGGACTTCGCGCTCCCCGGTACTCATCGCAACCGCTCCTTCAAGTGATCCGCCAGGCGCAGCGCCAGGGCCACCAGCGTCAGTGTCGGGTTGGCCGAACCGCAGGTCGGGAACACCGAACTGCCGGCGACATACAGATTCTCCATGCCGTGGACGCGGCAGTCAGGGTCGACGACGCCGCGTTTGGGATCGTCGCTCATGCGCGTGGTGCCCATATGATGATTGCCCCCGTTGACCTTATTCGGCCACAGACCGTCATCCTCGATATGCACCAGCATGCGCCCCATGCCCAAAGCGCCGTACTCCAACGCCAGCGAACGCATGTGCTCGACGAAGCTGCGCCGATCCTGCTCGGCAAGACGCCAGTTGAGGCGAATTTTCGGCAGGCCGAGGGCGTCGCGCTCGTCCGCCAGACTCACCCGGCTGTCCGGATCGGGAACCTGTTCGCAGGAACCGCCGATCCCCAGCCACATGCCAATATACTCCGGGTCATCCGGTTTCACCGCGGCCTTGCCATCGGCCAGAAAACGCCGCGCCGCGCGCAGCATGTCCTGGTGCGCGACCGCGCGGCGCGGATCGGCCGGCGGCACTTCGACACCCTGGCGATATTCGCCCGCGACACCCACCATGAAAGTAGCGTTAAGGAGGCGACGCTCACGCAGAAAAGACTCACTCGGGTTGAGCGCCACCTGCACCGAGTGGCCATTGGCCCGAATCCGCTCGCGAAAGATGCGCGGAATGCGCCCGAGATCGGCCGCCACCATCTCGGCAAAACCGACCATGTGCGGGTGCTCCATGAAGAACCGGCCAACCAGGTCGTGTTGATTGCCCAGCCCGGCGGCGGCCACCGCGTTGGAGAGCAACAGCATACGGGCGTTTTCCAACCCCCCCGTGGCGACGACGAAATACTTCGCGCTCAGCGTATGCTGCAGCCCGGTGAGGGTGCGGATGGCAAGACGTTCGGCGCGGCGGGCATCGCCGCTGGCGGTAATATCGACGACGTTGGCGTTCAGCAGCACCTGAATGTTCTGCGCGCGCTTCAACTCCGGCCCATAGCGCGTGCCGAAATGGGTCGGCGGGCTGAAGTGCACGAACTGCAGACGCATGCGCCCGCTGACGGGCCCGGGTAACGCCGCGCCGGTCTGCTGGCGCCAGTAGTCGGCGTCGTTGTAGTGCCCCGGCGCGACTTCCACCAGTTCACTGGCCGCCGGGTAGTAGGGTTGTATGGCGTCGATGCCGAACGGCCAGCCGCTGTGCGCCACCCAGTCGCGCTGGGCGAAGTCTATCGGGTCGAGCGGACGGGTGTAGCCGCCCCAATGATTGGAGCTGCCGCCGAGAAAGCGCAACCGGGAGGCTGCGACCGGGTAGTCGATGCCGGTGCTCTCGCCCTGATAGAGCGCCTGCACATCCTGGTCGAGCTCAAGGCCGCCCGCCTCGACAACGGTGACGCGCACATCGCTGCCGGCAAAGGCGCGCGCCAAAGTAATGCCCGCCGGACCGCCGCCGATAATGGCCAGATCCGCGTCAAGACCGGTGTCGTCAGACAGAGTGCGTGCATCGATAAACATAGGCCTCCGGTAAGCCGTGGTGAGCAGGCGGCTGTACACAGCCGGCCGGCATCATAGCGTTTCCGGCGCCAGGTATGCCACTGATATTCGATCCGTCGAAAAACTTCCGTGCGGGCAGGATGCGGCCTGATGAAAAACGTCTTTCAGACACCCGCGCAAGCGCTCCGGTTCAAGGATCCAGATTGATCCAGGTCGCTTTGATCTCGGTGTATTTTTCCAGCGCATGGATCGATTTGTCGCGGCCGTTGCCGGATTGTTTGAAACCGCCGAACGGGGCGGTCATATCGCCGCCGTCGTAGTAGTTGATCCAGACAGTGCCGGCGCGCAGCTT
>JASBSN010000090.1 GCA_030148915.1 Thiogranum sp. | reverse complement strand
CGGTTTTCGCTCAAGCGGACAGCGTGTACCATGTCCAGCCGACCTTGAACCCGAGCGATGAAACACCTGCCCTTTGTCTCCCGCCTGCTGCTGGCAACCGCCCTCTGGAGTAGCCCCTCCGTGCCGATGGCCGCGACCGGCAAGGTCAGCCTCGAGGGTGTCAAAGGCGAAATGCGCAATAGCGTCGAGGCCTGGCTGTCGTTGGACGACGAGCCCTGCGCGGCGCCCGGCTGGCGGCTGCAGAGCCGACTCGACCAGGCTACCGAGGAAATCGCTAAGGCGCTGCAGGCGTTCGGCTATTACGACCCAAAAATTTCCTCAACCCTCGATCCTGGCGGCAAAGGCGGGTGCTGGAGCGCCGCGTTCACCATTAAGCTCGGCCCCCAGGTGCATTTACGCAACATCGACATCGCGCTGGAGGGTGAGGGACGCGACGATGAGGCGTTCGCCAAACTGCTGCGTAAAACGCCCTTGAAGTCCGGCGATCCATTGCGCCACGATCACTATGACGCCTTCAGAAACAGCATCAGTCGCCTGGCCGCTGAGCGTGGCTATTTCCGCGGCCGCTTCACGCAACGCGAATTGCGTGTCGACCCGGGCGCAGCGGCAGCCGACGTTTATCTGCACTTCGACACCGGCCCGCGCTATCGCTTCGGCGACATACAGATCGAGCAGGACGCCGTCAGCGCTGATCTGCTGCAGCGCTACCTGGAATTTCACAGCGGCGAGCTCTACAGCCGCAAAGCACTCACCGACACCTCCAGCGCCCTGAGTGGCAGCGGCTACTTTGCCATGGTGCTGGTGGAACCGCTGATAGACGCCGCCACCGACGCACGGGTACCGATCCGCATCCGCGCCACACCTTCCAGGCGCCATCGCTATTCGGCCTCGATCGGCTTTACCACCGACACCGGCCCGCGCACCGGCCTGGGCTACCGCAACCAGCGCATCAATCGCAGTGGGCATCAGTTCTCAAGCGAACTGTCGCTGTCCAATGTGATTTCCAAACTGACGCTGGGCTATAGCATTCCGCTGCAAAAACCGCTCACCGATCAGCTGAAATTTGAAGCCGGCTACAAACACGAGGTGACGGACAGTTATCGCGCCGATACCAGTGCGCTGTCCACCACCTGGACCCGGCTGCGCGCCAACCAGTGGCTGGAGGAGCGCTCATTGCAACTCAGCCGCGAGGACTACAAAGTCGGCAGCGAAACCAGCACCACCTCGTTCTTGCTGATGCCCGGCATCGGTTGGTCGCGCACCTTCGCCGACCACCGCCTGTATCCACGCCGCGGCCTGCGGGTGAATTTCAACACCCACGGCAGCCTTAAACAGGTGCTCTCCGATGTCAGCTTTCTGCAACTGATGGCCGATGCCAAAGGGGTGCTGGGCCTGCCCTGGCGCTCGCGCCTGATCGGTCGCCTCAATGCCGGTGCCACGGTGATGGACCAGTTTGACCAATTGCCCGTGTCGGTACGTTTTTTCGCCGGCGGCGACAACAGCGTGCGCGGTTACGGCTACAAAAGTCTGGGCCCGAAGAATGCCGACGGCGAAGTCGAGGGCGGGCGCAACCTGCTCACCGGCAGCCTGGAAGTCGAACACCTGCTGACCGCCAAATGGGGGTTGGCCGTGTTTGTCGACTCGGGCAACGCCTTTAACGACACCGATTTTAATCCCAGCACCGGTATCGGTTTCGGCGTTCGGTGGCGCTCGCCGGTCGGCCCCATCCGTGTCGATATCGCCCATCCGCTCGACAAAAACGGCGATCTGATACGCCTGCATTTTGTCATGGGCCCCGACCTCTAGGCGGGCGATCATGCTGCGAGTGGTGCGCCGTCTCCTGCTGACACTGCTGATCCTGCTGGCGCTGGTCATCGGTCTGGCGGTGACGCTGACAGCCAGCGAACCGGGTAGCCGCTGGCTGTTGCGCCAGGCGTTGCAGCACGCCCCGGGGGAGCTGCGGGTCGAGGCCATCCACGGGCGCCTCAGCGGCCACCTGCAACTGCAAAACGTCGATTACCGCCGGGAGCAACTGCACCTGCACGCCGACCGGCTGGCGCTGCGCTGGCGACCTATCGCGCTGCTGCACGGGCGTGTCCACATCCTGCAGCTACAACTGCAGAACCTGAACGTCGACACCGGCCCGGCGGCAACCGAGAACAGTCAGCCGTTCAGCGCGCCCGAGCGTATCCCGCTGCCGCTGACAATTGCCCTCGACGAACTGCAAATTGACGGCTTAGGCGTGACCGGCGGCGGCGCGCCGACGCAGATCGACTCGCTGAGCCTGGCCGCGCGCGCCGGCCCGCTGCAGGGACTGTTGATTACCAAGGCGAGCATCAGCCAGCAGCATAACCACGCCGAGCTCAGCGGGCACGCCGCACTGCAGCAACCCTACACCTTCAACGCGCAAGTGGACTGGCAGGCCCAGTTGCCCGATGCCGTGGCGGCGAGCGGGCACGCCCGTCTTGAAGGCGACATAAAGGCTATCGGGGTGGCGCACACCCTGCGCGCGCCCTTTCATTTCACCACGCTCGGCCGTGTGCAACTCGAGGGCAGCGAGCCGGTTATGTCATTGCACGGCCAGTGGCGGGATCTGCACTGGCCGCTGGCGGGTGCGCCCGCCTACCGCAGCGCGCGGGGTGAGTACCGCCTCGAGGGCACCTTGGCGGCGTACCGCCTGTCGCTGAACGGCCAACTCCGCGGCGCCGAGATTCCCGCCGCGCAATTGCAAGCCAGCGCCCACGGCAACCTCGAGGGCCTGCACCTGGAGTCCCTGACGCTGGACACGCTGGGCGGTGGCATATCGGCCGGCGGCGATCTGGCCTGGGCGCCGCACTTCAGCCTCGGACTGTCGATTCGGGCAACGCAAATCGAGCCGGGTAAGCAGTGGCCGGTAGGGGCGGGAAAACTCGACCTGAGCACCTTTCTGAAAATCGACAGCAGGCCGCCGAGCACCCGAGTGGCGCTGCGCCAACTTGATCTGCGCGGCACGCTGCGCGACCAGCCCGTCACAGCCAAAGGCAGCCTACGTCTGCAAGACGGCGTGGTGTCCACGCCGGGGCTGAACGTTCATGCCGGCGCCAACCGGGTCAATCTGTCCGGCGCCTTCAACGCCTCCGGCGTGCAGTTTGACCTGGACGCGCCGGAACTGGCGACATTGCTACCCGGCCTGGGTGGCCGTGTGCGGGCGCACGGTACCCTGACCGGTCCGCTGCAACGGCTTGGCGGGCAAGTCGAGCTGACCGCCAACGCGCTGAGCTACGCCGGCAATCGCGCCGGCACCCTGCAGCTCAGCGCGCGGCTGGCCGCCGCACGGCCGCAAAGTCTGCAGCTGGAGATGAGCGCAGAACGGCTGCTGCTGGGCTCGCGCGCGTTTGATCGCCTCACCCTGCGGGGCGATGGCACGCTGGACCGACACCAGGTACGCCTGCAGCTGCAAGGACCGACAGGCGGCGCCCGGCTAAGCGCCGCAGGCGGCTACGCCAATGCCCTCTGGAGCGGCAACCTGGCGAGCGCCACGCTGGAATTACCTGAGCTCGGCACCTGGCGACTGCGCCAACCGGTGGCGCTGCGCCTCACCGCGCACCGCGCCGATCCCTTCGCAGCCTGCTGGAGCTCTGCGGATCGCGACGTCTGCCTGCGCGGCGAATGGAGTGGCGATCAGGCGCAGCTGCACCTCGATGGCAAATCGTCTCAAGGTCACGCGCGCGGCGCGGTTGAATTCAGTGGCCTGCTGGGTGCGCGTCCCCGACTGGAAGGACAGATCGACGCCGATATCCCGGACATCCGCTTTCTCGACCCTCTGGTGCCAAAGGCGCGCGTCAACGCCGGGCGCGTCAACGCCGAGCTGCGCCTCGGCGGCTACCTGGATGCACCAAAGATCAGCGGCGAAGCGCGGCTGGCGGGGGGCGAACTTGGCATCGCCGAGCTCGGCCTGACCCTGTCGGCCATCGAATTGCAGGCAAGTGGCGACGGCACCCGCCTGAAGCTCACCGGATCCGCACACTCGGGCGAGGGCAAAGTGGCGCTCAGCGGCGCACTGACGCTGGATCCGCAGCAGCAGTGGCCATTCGATGTGCAGGTGCAAGGTGAACGCTTTGCCATCAGCCAATTGCCGGATATGGAGATTACCGCCAATCCCGACTTACAGGTGAAAGGCTCTGCGCGTCGCGCCGCGGTCAGTGGCAGCATTCTCATCCCCCACGCCCACATTACGCTCAAGGAACTGCCGCCCGATGTGGTCAAAGTGTCTCCCGATCAGGTGCTGATCGGAACCGAGACGGATATCGGCGCCGCGCCCGGAACAACCTATCCAGTAAGCCTTAACGTGGTCGTCACCCTGGGCGACGATGTACGCTTCGAAGGGCTGGGCCTGAGCACTGAGTTGGGCGGATCGCTGAACGTACGCAGTCTGCAGACCGACACCTTGATCGGCAACGGCGTGCTGGAGCTGCACCAGGGCCGCTACGAGGGCTATGGCCAGAAACTGGCCATCGAGCAGGGTCGGCTGTTGTTCGCCGGGCCGCTCAACAACCCGGCACTGGACGTGCGCGCCACGCGCACGGTCAATGGTGTGGTCGCCGGAATCCAATTGTACGGCAACGCTGATGCGCCGCAGACCCGATTGTTTTCCGAGCCGGCCATGTCCGATGCGCAAATCATGTCCTACCTGGTTACCGGCAAGCCGCTCGGTGCCTCGCGCAGCAGCAGTGACTCACAGGCGCTGGCCGCTGCCGCCGCCTCGCTGGGCGCCAACAGCCCGGTGGGGCAGGAGCTGAGCCAACTGCTCGGCATCGAAATCGGCGTCCAATCCGGCGCCACCGACAGCGATACCTCACTGGTGGTCAGCAAGCGGCTGTCCTCGCGACTATCCGTGGATTATGTCTACGGCATGTTCAACCAAAGCGCCGCCATCCGTTTCATCTACGAACTCACCGAACACCTGAGTCTCACCGGCCAATCCGGCGCCGTGCAATCGATCGATCTCGAATACACCATCAGCCGACCGTGACAACCGCGCCCCGAGGTCATGCCGGGCGCAGTACCCGGGGAACCTCTCTGCGCCTATTCTGGTATCAATCGCCGCGGCTATCATCGAGCAAGCTCCGATTAATCCATCAACCGTCATTCTGGCGTAGGCCAGACAAAAGCGCTTGCGCCTTGAACGCCCGCAGGGCGAGCGACACGAGTAATCCAGTAAAATCAGCACAGCGGTTATGAATTAATTACAAGTTTGGTGGTTATCGACGTTACCCGTCAATCACCGCTTTCTGGACCACCCGCTTTGCGTGTAAAGTTGGGCGCTTTAATTTCATACGGACAATGCCTGCATGAACGACCTTGCCCAGGCCCTTGTGGACACCGCGCGGCTGTTCGGCGAGCGCCAGTGGTGCGCCGCCACGGGCGGCAATTTTTCCGCCCGAGTGGACACCGCCCACTGTTTGATCACCCGTTCGGGCTGCGACAAAGCACGCCTGCAGGTCGAGGACCTCATCACCTGCACGCTGGAGGGCGCCGCCCTCGACACCGCCCACCGACCATCGGCGGAAACCGCGCTGCACACAGGCCTGTATCGCCTCGATGCAGACATCGGCGCGGTGCTGCACACCCACTCGATGAACGCCACGGTGCTCTCCCGCCAGGCCGGCGACACCCTGGGGTGGCACGGCTTTGAAATGCAAAAAGCACTCGGCAACCGTAGTCACGAGCAACGCATCGAGCTACCGGTGTTCGACAACGACCAGGATATGGACGCGCTGGCGGCACGCCTGGCCGAGCAATGGCCGCAACCGGGCGTCCGTCAGCCGGGTTTTCTGGTGCGCGGCCACGGCCTGTACGCCTGGGGGCGCGATGTTGACGAAGCTCGCCGTCACGTCGAAGGCTTCGAGTTCCTGTTCGCCTGCCTGTTGCAGGAACGCCTGCTGGGGCTACCATGAACGTCAAGGCAGTCGTCACCGACATCGAGGGCACCACCAGCTCGATTGCGTTCGTCCACCAGGTGCTGTTTCCCTACGCCGCCGCCGCGCTGCCCGATTACGTACGCAGCCACGCGGGCGACGAGACGGTAAGCGCGTTACTCGATGAGGTGCGCCGCGAAGCCGGTCAGCAAAGCGCCGCTACCGAAGGGGTGATCGATATACTACAGAGCTGGATAGCCCAAGACCGCAAAGCGACAGCGCTCAAAGCACTCCAGGGGCGTGTTTGGCGCCACGGCTACGAGCGCGGCGACTTTACCGGCCATATCTACCCCGACGCCGCGCGCAATCTGCTCCGCTGGCGGCAGGCCGGCATCGCGCTGTATGTGTATTCCAGCGGTTCGGTGGAGGCTCAACAGTTACTGTTCGGTCACAGTGACGCGGGCGACCTGCGGGCGATATTCAGCGGTTACTTCGATACCCGCATCGGCCCCAAACGCGACGCCGCATCATATCGCGCCATTGTTCGGCAGCTTGGTTTAGCCGCCGCAGAAATTCTCTTTCTCTCCGACACTGTCGGGGAGCTCGATGCCGCCCGCGCCGCCGGCATGCAGACTGTCCAACTGCGGCGCGAAGAGAGCACGGCCACCGGCGCACATACCGTGGTCCGCGATTTCGATCAGATACCTTTATAAAACAGGTGAACCCATGAGCCAATTGACCGTCTACCCGCAAAACCGGCCCGACCAACCGGAGTTGCACACCGACGACTTCGCCACCATCCAGGAGCAACTGGACGCCGAGGGTATCCGCCTGCAACGCTGGAGCGCCAAGCGCGAACTGCCCGCTGACGCCCACAGCGACAGCATTATCGCCGCCTATCGGACGGAAATAGACCGACTGATCAATGAGTACGGCTACCAGGCGTTCGACATAGTAAGCATGAACCCTGACCACCCGCAGAAAAACGAGTTACGGCAAAAGTTTCTCGCCGAACACCGTCACAGCGAAGACGAAGTGCGTTTTTTCGTGCGCGGCAGCGGCCTATTCGTGCTGCACCTGAATGACAAAGTCTACGCGCTGCTGTGCGAGAAAGACGACCTGATTTCGGTACCGGCCGAGACCCGGCACTGGTTCGACATGGGGCCCAATCCGCTGTTTACCGCTATCCGCTTATTCAACAATCCGCAGGGCTGGGTGGCACAGTTTACCGGCGATGACATCGCCGAGCGTTTTCCCGGCCTGGAGAACTGATCCGCGCGCCATGCCTGCCACAGCCGAACTGCCGCACGCGAACCCTCACACCTCGTAAGTCGAAGACGCCGTCGCGCCGCCCGTGCCGCTCCAGTCGGTGTGAAAGAACTCGCCCCGCGGCCTATCGATGCGCTCATAGGTGTGGGCACCGAAGTAATCGCGCTGTGCCTGCAGCAGATTGGCGGGCAAGCGGGCGCTGCGGTAACCATCGAAAAAAGCCAACGCCGAGCTGAATGCCGGCAGGGCAATGCCCCTTTCAATCCCGAGCGCGGTCGCCTTGCGCCAACCGGCTTCGGCGCTCTGCAAGGCCTCGACAAAGAATGCATCCAGCAACAGGTTGGTCAATTCGGGATTCTGCGTGAAGGCGCTTTTGATATTACCGAGAAAGCGGCTGCGGATAATACAACCGCCGCGCCACATCAAGGCGATATCACCGTAGCTCAGGCTCCAGCCATACTCCGCGGCGGCCTCGCGCATCAGCATATAGCCCTGCGCGTAGGAAATAATCTTCGATGCGTAAAGCGCATCGTGTATCGCGCTCAGTGCCGCGTCCCGCTCGCCGTCAAACGCGTTGCGCGGCGCGGCGTATATCTGTTGCGCGGCCAGGCGCTGGTCTTTCAACGACGAGAGGCAACGGGCGAACACCGCTTCGCCGATCAGCGTCAGCGGCACGCCCAACTCCAGCGCGCTGATACCGGTCCACTTGCCGGTGCCTTTCTGGCTGGCGGTGTCGAGTATTTTGTCTACCAGCGGTGCACCGTCGGTGTCTTTCACGCCGAGAATGTCGGCGGTAATCTCAATCAGATAGGAATCCAGCACGCCCTGGTTCCAGCGCTGGAATACCGCGCGTATCTCGTCCACCGACAGGTGCAGACCTTCGCGCATCAACTGGTAAGCTTCGCTGATCAACTGCATGTCGCCATACTCGATGCCGTTGTGCACCATTTTCACATAATGCCCGGCACCGCCCTCGCCCACCCACTGGCAGCAGGGCTCGCCGTCGACCTTGGCGGCGATGGACTGCAGTATGGGTTTGATTTCCGGCCACGCCTGCGGGTCGCCGCCGGGCATGATCGAGGGACCGTGGCGCGCCCCTTCCTCACCCCCGGAAATACCGCTGCCGACAAAGCGAATACCTTTTTCAAGCAGCTCTGCGTAGCGGCGATTACTGTCGGTGAAGCGCGAATTACCCCCGTCGATGATAATATCGCCGCTTTCCAGGCACGGCAGCAATTGCTCGATGAGACGATCGACCGGCGCGCCGGCGCGCACCATCAGTATAATTTTGCGCGGCCGGCTCAATGCCGCGCACAACGCTTCGAGCGTGTGCGTACCGATAATATCGGTGCCGCGCGCAGGCCCGTCCAAAAAGGCATCGGTTTTTTCGCCGGTGCGGTTATACACCACCACTTTGTAACCGTGGTCGTTGATGTTCAGCGCCAGGTTCTGCCCCATGACGGCCAGCCCGATCAGTCCTATATCCGCCTGCGGCATAGTGTCTCCTCACAATAGGTTTTCCTCGCCCGGTCGGGCCGGCAGCGCCGGGGTCAACCACTAAACGGCGAACGGGGGGCAAACACGATAGCAAAAAAGCGCGGCGCCGTCGCAGTAGAGGCGGCAGGGGAAAACGCGGGCTAGGTGCCGTCGAGTGAACCGCGGGGCGCTTCCGGGTACAGAGGCGCCAGTGTGGCACGGCGTGCATTCGCGGAGCGCTCCGGTGCCGGTAATCGTTGCAGACACGCCGCCAGATGCGTCCCATCCCAGCCGCCAACCCCCTTGTACAGGGCACGGTCAAGGTCGGCGACCGCCGCTTGAGCGCGCGGATCGGGCAATCGCCGCGCCAGCGCCTGCAAGCCGCGCGGCGGATCCTGTGGCCAATGGACTGCCGCCCAGTCGAGCAGCGCGCTGCGCGCGCCGGCGGCATCCCCCTCGCGGCAGGCGCTGAAAAATGCTTTGCGCGCCGCGCCGCCCGCGCGGGGTTTATCGGCCGCCGCGACTGCCTGCGAGCGCGGCCTGCGGTGACGTAGCGCTCGCCAGGCAACAAACGCCAGGGTCAACAACCAGCCGCCGGCCAGCAGCGCACTGATCCAAGGCCAGCGCCCGCTCCACGGCGAAGCGCTCGGTGGCAGCGCCGACGGTTTCGGCTGGTCTGACTGGGCTGTTATCGGACCGGGCAGCGGCGCTCCCGCGCGACCCGCAGCCGCGGGGCCCACCGGCGTCGCTTGCGCCGAGGACGGCGACACCTGCACAATGCGTCCCGGCAAGTGGGCGACACGCGCTTTGTCCGCCTGTGTATCCCACCAGCTTACGTCGATTGCGGGCAGGCGGAGGTCTCCGGCACGCTGGGCGATAAAGGCGATTTTCTGTTGCAAATGCCCCGTTACCCCCGTCTCGGTGGTGTCTGTCTTGCGCTGCGCCTGATCCGGATAGACGCTGAAGCCGTCGACCGACTGGGGCGCCAGGTCCGGAAGTTGCCCGCCGGTCAGGCCCACGGCATCAACCTCAAGCAGCAACGTAATCGGCTCGCCCACCGTACTCTTGCTGCCGTCCGGCTGCCAATTACCGCGCAAACTCAGATTTTGCGCCGGCAACCAGTGCCCGCCCGACACCGTGCCCGGACGCGCGCGGACGTCCACGCCAGTCGCTTGACCGCGCACTCGTAGGCGCCGGCTCGGCGCCATCAGGCCAGCGAACGGCGCGCGACCAAAAAACGTGTCGTTGCCGAAAAGATCTTGCAGCGGACTACCTCCGCCACGGCCGGCATCGGGTACTTCGCCGACAAACACCGGAGCGGCCAGTTCCAGTCGGCCGCTGGCCTGCGGGAAAAGTGCGTAGCGACGCTCCAACACCCGGTAACGGCGCCCCTTGCGAGTGACGGCATACTCCCGGTCGTCACCGAGACGTTGCACCAGGGTGTTGGCGGGTTTGGGCTCGCTGAGCTGGCCGCTGTTAATCGGCACTGCGTGAAACAGGCGCAAAGTATAAATCAACTGTTGCTGAACATAAGGCTCGGACGGGTCGAGCGTGGTTTCGAGGAACACATCCGCGCCGTCGGCCGCACTGGGTGCCGGAGCGTTGCTCACCTCCAGACTCAACGCCGGGCTGGTAGCGCCGGCAACAGACAGCGCGGGGATACGCAGCTTACCGCTGCGTTTCGGGCTCAGCGCCAGAGTCCAGCTGCTGCGCGCCTCGCTCTTACCGTTGACAATACTGATGCGGCTGCCCGTGGACATGCCGAGAATGTCAAAATCGTGCTCCAGCGGCGCGGTGTCGGGCCGCGCGCTGACCTGACCCTGCGCTTCTAGCGTCAGGTGCACCGTGTCTCCCTCAGCGATACGATTGCGGTCCAGCCAGGCTTCGACATCCGCGGCCTGCGACACTCTTAGCGCCCCCAGCAGAAGCAGAAAAATCAGCAGCAGGAACCCAGGCGTTTTCATGGTGCTTGTCCTTCCTTCTGGCGTAACAAGTGATCGAGCATGAATTTGCGTCGCAGCAGGCCGGCCGGATCATCGGGCACCTGGCGCAGCCATTGCTCGAGGGCGAGATCCTTTTCACTTTTCGCCGGCTGCTCGCCGGCACCTGCTTGCGCCACCGACGGCGCGGACGTTCCACCCGCTTGCGCCGGCGCGCCGGCTGGCCGCTGCGCCGCTCCGGTCAGATCGGCGCGCGCGTCTGCCGCGCTGTCGTGTGTGCTAACGGCCGGTTCGGCTGACTCGCCTGGCCCGGCCGAAGGATGGTCGGTCGACGCACCCGGCGGCGCGGACGGCCGCGCCGATGAGGCCTCGCTCCCCTCGGCGGCACCGCGCTTAGCCGCTTGCCTGTCAGCAGGCTGCCGGCCTTGTCCCGAAGCGCCCGGCTGCTGACCTTGCTGACCTTGCTGACCTTGCTGACCTTGCTGACCTTGCTGACCTTGCTGACCTTGCTGGCCTTGCTGGCCTTGCTGGCTGCGCAACAGTTTATCGATCAGGTCGCGATTGAAGCGCGCGTCCGGATTTTCGCTATCCCTGGCCAATGCCGCCTCGTAAGCGGCTTTGGCCGCTTGCAACTGACCCGCCCGCGCCAGCGCATTACCCCGGTTATAGAGGCTGTCGGGATCGTCCTGATTAAAGCTCTTAGCCGCCGAGGCATAGTCGCCAGCGCGGTACTGCGCAGTCGCCCGCCAGCGGGGATTGTCAAAGCGCCCGGCCGCGCCCGCTGCGTCGCCGCGTTGCAACAGGCGGCTGGCCTGCTGATCGGGCCGCAGCCATAGATCCTTCCAGCTGAACGCCTGCGCCGGTTGCGGCGGCAGCAGCACACACATCAGCAACACACCCAGCCAGCCGCGGCGAAACCCGGCGGCGGCCAGCAGCAGCAGCGGCAACAGCAGCCACGGACCTTCCTCCACCCAGCGCACTGCTGCGCGCCGATCACTACGGGCATGACCGGGATCCCGATCCACCCGGCGCCCAAACGGCACCAGCGTTTGGCCGCTGCCCAGACGCTGGTAATGGCCGCCGCCGGCGGCGGCCAGTGCGCTCAGACCGGCCTCGTCAAGGCGGGCCAGCCGGGGCTTGCCCTGCGCGCTGGTCTCGAAACCGCCACCGGCGGCGGCAACGGGCGCACCGCTCAAGGTACCCACACCGATTACCGAAGTCACCACGCCCTGGCGGCGCAGCGAGTGAATCGCATTCAGGCTGTCGGCGGGATCGGCGACACCGTCGCTCAACAACAGGACTTCGCCGTGCGTGCTGTCCACACGCTGCAACAACTCGCCGGCTTTACGCAGGGCCGCAGCCGCGCGATCGCCCGGCACCGGCATAATATCCACCGAGAGCGCCGGTAGCAGTGCCTCGATGGTGGCGGTATCGTCGGTCAGCGGCGCGACCACGTGGGGTTCGCCGGCGAACACCACCAAAGCGGTGCGCCCCTCCTGCGTGGCGGACAATAGGCGCCTAATCGCCAGGCGTGCACGCGTCAGGCGGTCGGGCTGCAGATCGGTCGCGGCCATCGACGGCGACAGATCGAGCACCACGACGACATCCGCCGGTGCGCGGAACACCGCTTGCGGCTGACGCTCCCAGGTCGGCCCTGCCAAGGCGACAATCGCCAGCAACCAGCCGGCACCCAACAGTAACCAAGGCAGTCGCCCCGCCGCGCGGGCCGTGTCGAGCAGCAGATGCGGCAACAGCGCGGGCGCCACAACGCCATGCCAACGGCTATTGCCCGCCCGTTGCCGCCACAACACGATCAACAGCACCAGCAATGGCAAGGCGGCCAGTAACCAAGCCGGTCGCAGGAAGTGAAAGGCGCTCACGCCGCTACCTGCCGACGGCGCAGACCGAGCGCACTCAGGATGAGGCTGAGCAACAGTGCCGCGCCCAGCGGCCAAGGATAGAGCGCGGTCACCGGGCGTACCAGCTGACCTTTGCCCGCCACCGGCTCCAACTCATCGAGCCGTGCGTACACCGCTTCGAGGTCCTGCCGGTCGCGCGCACGAAAGTACTGGCCGCCGGTCGCTTCGGCGACCGCCTTGAGCGTGCCCTCATCGAGATCCGCCGACGGGTTGACCAATTGCGTACCCAACAGCCCGCGCACGCGCATCTGCCCGGCGCCGACGCCGATGGTATAAATGCGCAGACCACTCTGCGCGGCCAGCTTCGCCGCCTGCCGCGGCGAGAGCACGCCCGCGGTATTGCGCCCATCGGTCAACAACACCAGGACCGCCTCTTGGCCCGGCGCCCGGCGCAAGCGCTTCACCGCCAGACCGATGGCATCGCCGATGGCGGTTTCACGCCCGGCCACGCCGATTACCGCTTCATTGAGAAACTGGCGCACGGTCGTATGATCGAACGTCAACGGCGCCTGAAGGTAAGGCCGGGTGCCGAACAGAATCAGTCCGACCCGGTCCCCGCCGCGGCGGGAAACGAATTCACCGGCCACCTGCTTGACCACATCGAGACGGGTCGCCCGGCTACCGTTGAGATCCAGATCGGGGGTTTCCATACTGCCGGAAACGTCGATGGCGAGGATCAGGTTGCGCCCGCTCTGCGGCACACTGACCGGCTCGCCGAGCCATTGCGGGCGACTGGCGGCGGCCAGCAGACAGACCCATATCAGTGCCGCCAGCCACAGCCCGCGCTGCGCACGCCGCGCCGTCGCGGCCGCTGCAGCGGTGGTCAAGCCAACAACGAACGGCGCGAACAGCGCGCCCGAGCTACCGGTCGGTGCCGGTGACCCCCAGCGCCGCACCAGCCAGGGTAGGGGCAGCGCCAACAGCAACCAGGGCCAGGCGAGGTGGATCATGCGCGCCCCCCCCGCTGCCGACAGATCCACCGCCGCGCGAGCGCGAGCAATGCGGCGCGATCGAGCGTGCAGTGCGTGGCATACGGCGCGCTCACCAGCACGCGACCCGGCCCGGTGACAAACCCGCCAGCAGACGAATGGGCATCGAGAAACGCCAGCCACGCCTCGCCGCTCAACGACGCAACCTGACGCTGCGGAAAACGGGTCAGCGCGAAACGCCGTAACAGCTGGTTGACAGCACCCGCCAGCTGCGCGTTATCGGTTACATTGCGCTCGAGGTTCCGCAACTCGCCGAGCGCGGCGCGCCTCAGCAGGCTGCGACGGCGATACCACCAGAACGACAACAGCAGCAGCACTGCGATCGCCAGCAACAGCCACCACCCGGGTGCCGGTGGCCACCAGCCCACCGGCGCCGGCGGATGCAGGGGACGCAGTGCGGCAAGCGCAGCGGCGGATGGCGTGCCGCTCATGCCGCCGTCCGTCGCCGACGGACCAGTCCGGCGCCGAGAACCCGCGCCGCCTGTGCATCGGTGGCGAGCTGCAACAGCGGGCAACCGAGCCGCGCAGCGAGCTGTTCAAGCGCAGTGCGCTGTGCGCTGAAACGCTGGCGCCAGAGCGTGGCCGTGGCGCGGCTGTCAAGGTCGAGCAGTTGTCCCGGCACCCCCAGCCGGTAGCGCCCGGGCGGGGGTGGTTCGGCTTCCAGCGGATCGAAAACCCACACCAGGAGAAGATCGGCGTGCTCGCGCAATCGCCGCAGGTGGCGTTCACTCTCGGCGTCCAGATGCTGGAAGTCACTGATCACCGGGATCAGGCTGCCCGGATGCGCGGTATACACCAGCCGTTTGAGCCCCTCGGTCAGCACGCCTGAGGCCGGTGGCCGTACCACGCGCGGCTGCAATTCGACCAACGCCTTCAGCAAGGCGAGGACGGCCGTGCGCCGGGGTCGCGCGCGTCGGGCGACGTGCCCGTCGGCGGCGACCACGACGCCACCCAAGCGGTCGCCGGCCTGCTCCGCGGCCCAGGCAAGCAGCGCTGCCGCATGCAGCGCCTGCGCCGATTTCAAGCGCCGGCTGCCGAACAACATGCCGGGGTTCAAGTCGACGAGCAACTGGACCGGACGCTCGCGCTCTTCGCGGTAGAGCTTGGTGTGCACCGTGCCGCGCCTGGCGGTCACCCGCCAGTCGATATCGCGCACTTCATCGCCCGGTTGGTAGACGCGAACCTCGTCGAACTCCAGACCCCGGCCGCGGTACACCGAGCGATAGCCGCCCGAGTGCACCGACAAAGCCAGCTGATGCGCATCCAGCTGCAAACCGCGCGCCGCGCCGCGCAGAGCTATCAGTTGCGCCAGTGACGGGAATACGTCTTCGGGATCATGGCGCCGGGACACGAGCCAGCAGCTCCTCGATGAAGCGCTGGGTGCTGATACCCTCCGCCTCGGCTTCATAGTTGAGTAGAATGCGGTGACGCAGAACATCGGCGGCAATCGCCTGGACGTCCTCGGGGGTGACAAAATCACGCCCGGATAGCCAGGCGTGCGCGCGGGCACCGCGCTCCAGACCGATGGCGCCGCGTGGGCTGGCGCCCCAGCGCACCCAGTCGGCAAGCTCCGCCGAATAAGCACCCGGCGCGCGGCTGGCCTCGACCAACTCGACCAGATAGTCCTCCACCGTCTCGGCCAGGTGCAGGCGCAGAGTTTCCCGGCGAGCGGTGAATACATCCGCCTGCGAGAGTTGTTCCACGCGATTGTCCGCCACCCCGCTCAGGCTCTCGCTGCGCACCAGCCGAAGTATCCGACGGCTGGCCTCGCGCGAGGGGTAGTCCACGCGCACATGGAACAGGAAGCGATCCAGCTGCGCCTCCGGCAACGGATAAGTGCCCTCCTGTTCGATGGGATTCTGGGTCGCCATGACCAGAAACAACTCGGGCAGGGCGTAGCTGTGAGCGCCCACGGTAACCTGGCCCTCGCCCATCGCCTCCAGCAGCGCCGACTGGACTTTGGCCGGCGCGCGGTTGATTTCGTCGGCCAGCAGCAGGTTGTGAAAAATCGGACCCGGCTGAAATCGGAAGCTGGCGTCTTCAGGGTGAAACACGTCGCCGCCGGTAAGATCCGCCGGCAGCAGGTCGGGGGTGAATTGGATGCGGTGAAACTCGGCGTCCAACCCCGCGGCCAGAGTCTTGACGGCACGTGTCTTGGCCAGGCCGGGCGCACCTTCGACCAACACATGCCCTCCGGCCAGCAAGGCCATCAACAGCCGTCCGACCAACGCCTGCTGACCGATGATTTCTGCTTCGAGGTAGTCGCGCAAGCGCTGCATGGCGGCGTGGGCCGATGCCGGGGGAGCGGCGTCAGGGGAGCTTAACGATGATGTCATGATGAATCCTAGGGCCGCAGAAAAGTTTTCCTGATAAATGTTAAAACGTCGTAAAGCGCTGTGTGCATGAATGCGGCTCAGGCAAAACCGCTAGCGAAAAGGGCGTGCGGCGGGGCCGTTTACGGCGTCCTGACAGCCACTATTCTCATACACCTGGGGCACAGCGCTTTGTCTACAGTCGCACGGGTGAGAACACAAACATAGAGGTGCGTGGGGCGCTAAAGTTCCCGCTCAGCCAACGCGTGCAAGAGCCGGCAAGGCGCCGAATCCCGCTCTAGCGCTGGCCTTTGCCGATGAGATAAGACGCGGAGGGATCGACCAGAAAGCGGCCGCGCAGCGCGACGCGGCCCATCAGCATGCGAAAGCGCATGGTGTCGCGGTTGGTGAGCGTCAGTTCGATCGGCCACTCGCGCTCGGCCAACCGCACCGGTGTGGAGATGACATAGCGCTCTTCGCTGTGCCCCCCGGAATCGGTCACCACGCGGCGATCGTGTACCGGCGCCTCGCATTCCACCACTGTGTCGTTGTGCCGCTGCACCGGATGGATACGGAAGCGTATCCAGTCGACCCCCTGGCGCTGAAAGGGCTCGACATAAAACGCATGTAGCGCGGAGGTTCTGGCACCGGTATCGGTTTTCGCTTTGATACGTTCGATACCCAGGCCGGGCAGACTCACCCACTCGCGCCAGCCGACGACCGGCAGCGCGTCGCTATCGCGGGGCGGTTCACGCCGCTTCATGAGGCCTGCAAGGGGGTGTTGATCGGATCGTCAGGCCTGGCGCGCTGGCACTGATATTGCGGAGTTTTCATGCGTTCAATAGTCTTGACGGGCAGATTGTTCAACAGCGTCCTCACCCGGAGTCGGCAGCAATCTGCACAGCATACAGGGTATCGGCGCGAGCGTAACCCTGGAGCCTGAATTCGATACGCCGGGCGTGCGCCTCGGCGGCGGGCAGGCGGGCGATGTGCACACCGAGCGCCAGCGGGTGGGTGGCGAGCGAGCGCTCGGGACCGCCGTCACAGCGCCACAGCACGGTGGCCGGCGCGGGCAGGCACACGCCCAGGCGCGCGCCGCGCGCCAAGGCCCGCAGCGGGGCCGCGGGAGACCAGTACCAGAGGTGCGCCTGGGGGCGCTGGCCGCGGTAGCGAACCCAGAGCGCTTGCGGCCGATCGACAGGGCGCCCTTCGGCAATGGAACAGGCCAGCTTGATGTACTCGGCGTGCGCCCAGGCCAGCGGCATGGCCGAACCGGTGGCGCGTCCGCGCCGCAGGCCGCGCGCGGCAATATCATCGGTGTCCCACACCTGTTCCGGGAGCATGCCAGTTTGCCCCGCCATGGCGGCCATCGCTTGCAGGTAAGGGAGGGCGTCTGCGCCGCGCACCAATTCATAATGGCCGCGCTCGCCGGTCAGTAACGGCCAGAGACGACCGCGACCGGTGCCGTCGTAGGGACGGCCATCGGCGTGCTCACCGTAGCCGTCGCCGGTGTAACGGTACCAGGCCGACCCCTGCGCCAGCTCGACCCGCAATTGGCGGTCCACCAGCTTCAACGTATCGCGCACCAAAGGGTCGTCGGGCTCACGCAGGCCGTAACGCACCAGTTGCAGAAAATCCACGCCGACCTGTTCGCTCGGGAGCAGACCGGGGTCGAGCTGACGATTTTTGATCGGCATGACGCTGGTCAGTACCGAGGGATCGAGCAACGCCGCGCTGGGCATGATGCGCAGGTAATAGCTGTGGACACCCCCGGCCTCGGCGAAAGCGGTATCGCAGACCGCGGTCCAGGCGTCCAGGCGCGCGTTCCAGTAATCGGCCAGTTCCAGGGCAAAAGCCTCCTCGGCGGCGCCGAGAAACGGCGCCCCCGATACCAGCGCGGCGATACACACCGCCATGGTAAAGGTGCTCACCCCGCTGTTCTCCTCCCAGCGGTCCTGCGGACTGACCGGACCATTGGCGGCGATAAAGCCCAACGCCCGCTGCACCATGCGCCCCACCTCGATGCCGTCCAGCGCGCCGCGCTCGGCCAGGATGCCCGCCAGCAGCACGGGGAAAGCCACCTGGTCGAGCTGCACACCGGTCCAGTAGGGTTTACCACCCAGCCATTGGTTCTGGTACCAGCTGCCATCCTCCAGCTGTGTGGCCAGCAGATAGCGCAGGATCTCGCGGGCCTCGATCTCTGAGCCCAGCGCCAGCAGGGCCTGCGCGCATTCGACCAGATCGCGGGGCCAGACCAGGTGGTAGCCGGGACGCTCCTCGGAGGTTTCCCCCCAGGGCACGCTGAGACTGGCGATCAGCGCGCCACGAAAAGTCTGGTCATGGTGCACGCGCAACACCATGGCGCTGGTTTTGACCAGGTCGTCAAGCGGCCCGGCAAGGCTCACCGGGTTCGGCCCTGGCAGTCGACAGCGTTCATGCCAAGCCTGCCAGTGCTCGATTTGCTGTTGCCAGATCAGCTCAAAGGGGTGCAGCAACGCCGATACCGCCAGCGTCGCCGCGGCCTCGCGGCTGTTGCCGAAACCCAGGGCAACGACCGCACGACGTGGCAGAGCGCCGGTCAGCGCCACATTGCCGGGGCCCGCGCAGCGGTAACGTTCCTGCATACAGCCGTTGCGGTTGAAATCCTGCCAACCGTCAGAGGCCCCCGAATAGCCGGCGCTACAGGGCCCCAGGACATCCTGCTGCTGGGTATCAACGGCCGCCAGCGCCAAACCGAACGGCCCCTGCTCGGCCCACAGCACGCGCCGCGTGCGGTAGCGCCCGGCTTCGGCCTGATTCTGGCGGCCGGTGCCACCAAGGTGCGGTGCCAGCAGCACATAGGGGCGCAACGCATCGTCGCCTTCCAGCGTGATTTCCATCAGCATCACATCGCGGTTCGGTTCCGGAACCAGACGCTGGGTGAGGGTGAAACGCGGATGACGATGCACCACCGTCACGGCGGGAATGCCGGCACCGGCACAGGTCACGCGACAGTCGCCAAGGCGTTTGACTTCCTGCCAGAACCCCCGGCCGTCGGCGACAATAATACCGAGATCGCGCACCTGAGGTATATCCACGCGCGGGTAGTAAATTTCGTTGAGAATGCCTTGCCCGACGGTGAACCAGACACGGGCCGGACCGAGGGTGGTGCCGACCATCTGCTTGGCGCCGTTACACCAGTTCGGCGCCATACCGGGCGAGCCGGGAGCCTGGTCGGCGCTAAAGCCGTCGCTGTCAGTCACACCCCTCATCCCTGTCATCGCGACGCGTGGGGCTCGGTGTCAGCCAGGCGCGCCCGTCGCGCGCCACCAGGCGCTCGGCCGCTTCGGGCCCCCAGGTACCGGCCGGATAATTGGCGAAGTCGGGCGCCGGATTGGCCGCCCAGGCGTCCAATACCGGCATCAGCAGCGACCAGGCGGCCTCAACCTGATCGCTGCGCATGAACAAGGTAGCATCCCCCGCCAGCAGGTCGCGCAGTAACGTTTCATACGCCCCTGGGCTGGCTTTTTTGAATGCCTCGCAATAGCTGAAACGCATGTCCACCGGTCGCAGACGCAGGGGGCTGCCGGGTTCCTTGGCCATGAATTTTAAAATGATGCCCTCTTGCGGCTGGATTTGGATCACCAGTCGCACCGGCTGTGAGTTCAGCCCGGTGTTGGCCGGGAAGGCGTTATGCGGGATGTCGCGAAAGCGAATGGATATCTCCGAGACGGCCGCCGCCATGCGCTTGCCGGTCCGCAGATAAAACGGCACGTCCTGCCAGCGCCAGTTGTCCACCAGTAGCTTGACCGCGGCGTAGGTTTCGACGTTGGACTGCGGGTCGATGCCCGGCTCCCGACGATAACCGGGCACCGCCACGCCTTCGATCCAGCCATCGGCATATTGCCCCCGCACCGCGTAGGCGCGGATATTATCGGCGGGGATGCGTCGACAGGCGCGCAGCACATCGAGTTTTTTGTTGCGGATATCATCGGCGTCGTAGAGCACCGGCGGCTCCATCGCCACCAGGCACATGATCTGCAGCAGGTGATTCTGCACCATATCGCGCAGCGCCCCCGCATGTTCATAGTACCCGGCGCGATGACCGACACCGATGCTCTCCGCCACAGTGATTGCGACATGATCGATATAGCGCCGGTTCCAGACCGGTTCGAAGATCGGGTTGGCGAAGCGCATCGCCAGTATGTTCTGCACCGTCTCCTTGCCCAGGAAATGATCCATGCGGTAGATTTGCGTTTCTTCAAAGTGCGCGCGCAGACTGCGATCAATGGCACGAAAGGCCGCCAGACTGTCACCGAGCGGCTTCTCCACCACGATACGCGTACGCTCCCGGCCGCGGTGCAGTCCGGCGCCGGCCAGACCGTCGGCCACCGCGCCGAACAGACCCGGCGGAATCGCCAGGTAGAACACCCGTGCATCGGCTTTATCCCGAGCGCTGTCCAGGCGTGTCTTCAGCGCACTGTATTGGGGGGCGTCGCCCAGATCCATGCTGTGAGCATCCAGCCGGCTGGCGAAGTCGCGCCAGTCATCGTCCCCGGGGGTGCCCTGGCGCGAGAACTGCATGACACCATCGCGCCAGCGTTCGCGCAGCGTCTCGGCGCTGATTTCACGATCCACGCCAATTAACGAGAACCGCGGCGGCAGCTGCTTATCCAGATACAGGTTAAACAGCGCCGGGCCGATCAGCCGCCAGGCCAGATCGCCCATGGCACCGAAAAGGATGAACTGCGCGTACTCGGGTGTGCTTAGCGCTGATGCTCCGTTCATTTTGTACCCATGACTTTGGCGATGACGCAGAGGCGCCGAACTCGGCCCCGGCAAAGCTGGCCGGCAGAGTGTATCGCTATCCCGGTAATGGCTGTTAGAGCACCGAGCCGGCCAAAGGTTCTCCAACCCCGGGGACTCGCCGGCCGTGCAGCCCGAACCGCACTGGCAGGACTATGCCGGATGCCGAGCTCGAAAACCACCGCTACCGGCACGGCGCCGAAAGTCATCGCCGCCAAACGGCCGGCGGCTTTCTGCAATCACCTCAATGTCTGTATAATCGGCGTCTCCTGCATGATGGAAATTTTTTGGAGAAGGCATACCACAATGAGCAATGAAGGCTACCACGAACCCATAAACGAACTGAGCGACGAAACCCGTGATTTTCACCGCGCCGTTGTCTCGCTCATGGAAGAACTGGAAGCGGTCGACTGGTACAATCAGCGCGTCGACGCCTGCAAGGACGCCGAGCTGAAGGCCATCCTGGAACACAACCGGGATGAGGAAAAAGAGCACGCGGCGATGGTGCTGGAGTGGATTCGCCGGCGCGACGCGCGCTTCGACAAAGAGCTCAAGGAGTATCTGTTCACCGAGGCGCCGATCACGCAGCTCGAGGAGTCATAGGCGCACTCGCTGCAGGCTTACACCGTTGCGCAGCGCCCCAGCTTGCGCCTCGACGGCATGCCTGTGCCGAAGATCCTCTGGGTCGCTGGCCGCTGCCGCGTTAAAATCGCAGGCCCTGTTATCGTTTCTCCGGGTCCCGGGCGATTGAGGCCCGCCCTGTCGCGCCCGCGGCACCACCATCGTCCGCGCCCGCCGACAGTATCACCACCGCTTGTAGTTTGACCCTGCCGTAGCGCGTCATCGCCGCGAAGCGTTCGCGGGCAATGGGCATGTGAATGGAATCCAACTTGGTTTCGCCCTCTTCGTAATCCACGTAAGGATCATTCACATAAACGAAACTGGCGTCGAAACCGCTGACCACCACCCAGTGGGGAAAGCGCTCGGCATAGATCTGCCAGGAGGAAATCAGCACCAGAGGGATCGCGCCGGCGGCGAATTGCGCCTCCATCGCCTCCAAGGACAGGGCGGCGTGAACTACCGGCACGCCGAGCACGCGCAACTGGTCGCGCATATCCTCCTGCACCAGGCGCATGACCTCTTTTTTATCCTCGCTGCGCACGGAGTCCACCAGATGGACGCCCTTGCCGCTGACGTATACGCGCACGGCGAAACCGCGGCGCGCCGCTGCCAGCGCCAGGCCGTAAGGCCCGCAGCCGCCGTGACCGGCAGTCATAAAGACGGTGGTCGCTTCCCGCCACAGGCGCAGTTCGAGCTTGCGATTGGGCTTGTGCCCCGGGTCGAGCGTAGCCATGGCCATCATCAGCGCGGCCGGACCGCAGGTGAAATCCAGACTCTGCTCGTACCACGCCACCTTGCGCAGCGAGGGACGCAGTTCCGGTGACAGGGATTTTTCGTAGCGCCAGGCGTCGGCGTGATCGTCATAGTAATCGGTCCACTCGCCAAAGCGGCGGAAGCCGAGGCGCTCATACAGCGCGATCGCGCGAGCGTTATCCTTGCGCACCTCGAGACGGAGGTAGGCGCGATGATTGCTCCAGGCGACCTGTTCGGCGGCGTGGATCAGGTCCTTGGCCACACCCCGGCCGCGCATCTGCGGGGCGACGGCAAGTGAATACAGGCGCGCCACCGACGTGGCGCGCGAAAACAACACCACGACGTCACCGACCACTTGCGCAGCGCGCTCTTCGACCAGCACGGCGGCGTTGGCGCGGGTGAGCAGATGACGGAACTGTCGCCGGCTGATGCGATCTTCATCGAAGCTCTGCGCCTCGAGAACCAGCAGGGCATCAATGTCTTCCAGGGTGGCGGTACGGATCATGGCTTAAAAGCGGCTGTCGAGGTTTTGCATAATGCCGTTAGAGGCGGGCCATATGGAAGCGTTATTTTAAGTCGGATCGGTGCTCGCCGCCGCCCCCAGGGATCTCTGGCACATAGTGCCCGCCCCGCTACGCATGCCGGCAAAACTGCTTGCCTGAGGTCATATTTGGTGCGACATTGGCCGCCGTCACAGGCAGTGACGGCATCCCCATGAGGCGCACTGAAATCGATGAAACAATTCCGCATCATCGTCGATGATGCCGAGGCATGGTCGCCGTACTACCCCAGCGAAAATGTCATCACGGCTCAGGACTACCTGCAACAGAGCCAAACCGAGCAAAAACCCGGCTACATAATCAATCTGTGCAGCGGCCTGGAATACCTGGGCACCGGTTACTATTGCTCGCTGCTCGGCGAGGCACGGGGCGAAAAGGTCATTCCCTCGGTCAGCACCATCAACGACTTGCACAACATTGACCACTATCGTCTGTTTGACACCGAGCTGGAGCGGGCGGTGGAATCCTATCTGCGCAAGCTGGGCATGACCGATCGTGACACCATGGATCTGTTGATTGTGTTCGGCAAATGCGCCGTACCCGAACTTGCGGCGTTCGCCCGGACGCTGTTCGAGCGCTATAGTGCGCCGATTCTGCGGGTGAAACTTTCCGGCAGCCAGGAATGGAAAGTGGTGACGGTCCGCTTCGGCGTCCTGCAGACGCTCGACAATGCCGAGCAGTCGCTGTTCGGCGACAGCCTGGACGGCTTCTGCAAGCGCGTCTGGCGACGGCCGCGGCTGCGTCGGCGCAACCGCTACGACTTGGCCATTTTGCACAACCCCGCAGAAGCCCTGCCGCCGAGCAACCGCAGCGCCCTGAACAAGTTCATCCGCGCCGGCAATAAGCTGGGGCTGGACGTCGAGCTGATCACCCCGGACGATTTCGGCCGCCTGGCGGAGTACGACGCACTGTTTATCCGCGAAACCACCGCCGTCAATCATCACACCTACCGCTTTGCCAAACACGCCGAGCATGAGGGCCTGACGGTCATCGACGCGCCGGAGGCCATCTTGCGCTGCTCGAACAAAGTGTTCCTCAACGAGCTGCTGGATACCCACAATATTCCGCAACCGATCACCCTTTTACTGCTTCGCGATGAGCCGGTGGACTATGCGCGGGTCGAGGAGGAAATGGGCTTCCCGGTGATTATGAAAATACCCGACGGTTCCTTTTCCATCGGTGTCGAGAAGGCCAGCAACGCCGCAGAGCTCAAATTGGGCGTGGCGGCCATGTTTGAGCGCTCTGCCATCATTTTGCTGCAGGAGTTCATGCCCACCGACTATGACTGGCGTATCGGCATCCTCAATCACCGCCCCATCTACGCCTGCAAATACCATATGGCGCGCGGCCACTGGCAAATTTATAACCACGCGGCGAGCAAATACCGCAGCGGCAACGCCGAGACGCTCGGCATCCAGCACGTGCCGCGCGAAGTCTGTAAAATCGCCACGCGCGCGGCACGCCTGATCGGCGACGGCCTGTTCGGCGTGGACATGAAAATCAGCGGCCAACGGGCGGTGGTGATCGAGATCAACGACAACCCGTCGATCGACAGCGGCGTCGAGGACGCCTACCTGGATGACGAGCTCTATCGCATTATCATGGGTGACTTTGTCCGGCGGCTCGACCATGCCCGCGCGGGCGCCTACTGAAGCGCGGTGTTACCAAAAGCATAAAAAAAACCGCGCAGTCGCGCGCGCATCCTGCTACACTGCGGCCCATTCCGGCGCACTTCGGTCTGCGTCGTAACTTGGCAGTCGTCTCACCGGCCTGCCTCGATCTCTTTTATCCCAAGTGAATTCCGCCTAGACCGAGCGCGGGCGTTCCGCGCAGGCCATTCCAGGAGCTTTATCCAAGATGTCATTTTCAGAACTCGGCCTGAGCGCCGAACTGGTCCGCGCTGTGTCCGAAGAAGGTTACAGCGAGCCGACCCCCGTGCAGCGTCAGGCCATTCCGGTGATTCTCGAAGGCCGCGATGTGCTGGCCGGCGCCCAGACCGGCACCGGCAAGACCGCGGGCTTCACGTTACCGCTATTGCACCGACTGCACACGAAACCGCGCCCCGGCAAGCAGCGCGCGGTACGCGCGCTGATCCTCACGCCGACACGCGAACTGGCCGCCCAGGTCGGCGAAAGCGTCGCCACTTACGGTAAGCATCTGCCGGTGCGCTCGGCGATTATCTTCGGCGGCGTGAGCATTAACCCGCAGATCTCGCAACTGCGCCGCGGCGTCGACATTCTGATCGCTACACCCGGTCGGCTGCTCGATCACATCGGCCAGAAGACTGTCGACTTGTCGCAGCTGGAAATCCTGGTGCTCGATGAAGCCGATCGCATGCTCGACATGGGTTTCATTCGCGATATCCGCAAGATCATCGCGCTGCTGCCGCCGATCGGCCGCGACGGACGACAGAATCTGCTCTTTTCGGCCACTTTTTCCGAGGAAATCCGTCAGCTCGCCGGCGGGCTGCTGCACGACCCAGTGTATATCGAAGTGGCGCGCCGCAACACGACGGTGGAAACCGTCACGCAGCTAGTACATCCGGTAGACCGTGTGCGCAAAGCTGAGTTGCTGTCTTACTTGATCGGCTCCCAGAACTGGCAGCAGGTGCTGGTCTTCACCCGCACCAAGCACGGCGCCAACAAGCTCGCCGGGCATCTGGAAAAAGACGGCATCAGCGCCGCGGCGATTCACGGCAACAAGAGCCAGGGCGCCCGCACCCGTGCCTTGGCCGATTTCAAGCGCGGAGCAGTACGCGTGCTGGTGGCGACCGACATTGCCGCGCGCGGGCTGGACATTGATCAGTTGCCGCATGTGGTGAACTTCGAACTGCCGAACGTGCCGGAGGACTACGTGCACCGTATTGGGCGCACCGGGCGGGCCGGAAATGCCGGCGAAGCGATATCTCTGGTGTGTATCGATGAACGCAGCTTTCTGCGCGATATCGAGCGTCTGATCAAGACCGAAATCCCCCAACAGGTGATCGAGGGCTTTGCACCGGATCCTTCCATCCGCGCGGAACCGGTATTCAAACAGCGCCAGGCCCGCGGCGGCCGGTCGAATCACAACGGCAATAGCGGCGGGAATGACAAACGCAACAACCCCTCGCCAAAGGCCAAGCACGGACGGCGCAAATCAGCCGCCGGCGGCGCCCAACAGCCCGGCACCGGTCAGCGCCAGCGGCCCCACCAGGGTCGTTCATCGCGCCGTTCCAATCAGGCCCGCCCCGGCTCCTGACATCGCGCGGGTCATCGCCAACACAAAAAAAAATGCCCGACGGAGTCCGCTCCGCCGGGCATTCAACCAACCTCCCTCAGCCCTTGCGGACCGATTCGGATTGCTGCTGCAACTACCTGTTAGTCGTGATGGACAATCTCACGCTTCATCCAGGCCGGCCCCGCACCCTGCGTCGGCTGCACGATACCTGCGCCACCGAATTCGGAAACCGGCACGCCGGTGACCGCATTCACACGCCCCCGACCATGCTGGAGTAAGGTGACGTCATTGTTGGCAAGGTAACGACGCAACGCATCCACCGGGTGGACAAAGTTATCCGGCGCCACCTTCAGGAACAGCGGACCGGTGGGGTTAACGCCGTTGTTGAAGCGCACCGGATCGAAGATGTTCGCTGAGTTGGCCGGCGCCACAATGGCGTAGGTGCCGTTGACGTCAATCTGACGGTTGCCGAACACATCGGTGGGACCCGTGGTTTCACGGGTGCCGTCAAGGAAGCGCACGTTAGTGGCGCCCGAGGTCCTGCACACCTCGTCAATGGGATTTCCGTGCGGGTAGCACGAAGCCATTGTGTAGGTCTTGCTACGGTCAAAGCGTTTGCCGTTGATGGTAGCCAGATCGATACGTCTGCCCTCGCTGATGGTGCGCGGGAAGTCGTCGTTGAGCTCGATATCGAAGTGCATGTTTTTGCTAAAGCCCAAAAACCAGCCGCCGCGCTGACGATAGGGGTTCGGGTCGAAAACATTATTGAGTATAGCCTCCCAGTGATCCAGCAAGCGTCCGCCGGTAAACTCCGCCAAGGCGATAGCCGCGCCTATCGGGTAATAGTCGTAGAGATCGCCGACGGTGATCGCCCCGGAGAAGCCATCGTCGCGGCCCAGCACGGTGACGTCGAACCGGAAACCGTTGGTGGTGGACAGCGAATTGTCTGCGTTGAGGTTCGGATCGATGGATCTGGCCAGATCCACAAACGCATCGACCATCACGTTGTTGGCCGTTTCCTCCAGAACATCGAAGCGCTCGATGGTCGGATCGGTATAGCCAGCGATGGCGTCCAGCGGTTCGCACAAGGTATGTCCCTTGCCGAACGGGAAGGCGTTGACGCCAAAGGTATGGCATTCAAAGTCCGGCCCTGAAACGAACGTCTTGCGCTCCTCATCGACAATGGCCTTGATCGCGGGATCTTCAACCACAGCGCTGTTGGCCTCGATCAGATCCCAATTCCAGGAGGTGATCTTGCCGCCCGACACTTTCACATCCAGCCGACCGAGAAAATCGTCTTCACCGGCCTCGGTGACAATACCGATATTGTCATCGTCCCGTTGAATTACGATGGCTTGCGGGGTGCGTTCATGCGTATGGCCGCTGAACATGACATTGATCGAGGGAAACTCCTTGACCAGCTGCACGTTCTTCGCCAGTCCGAGTTCCGACAGCACCACGATCAGCTCAGCGCCTTCGGCCTTGGCCGCCGCGATATCCATGGGCAGCTCCTTATAACCCATGGTGAAGCGAAAACCGGTGTTGAAAGCCTGCGCCTGTTGCGGCACCACGTCGGTGGTGATACCGATGACAGCCACCTTCTGTCCACCGACCTCTTTGATGACGTAGGGTGGATGCACGCGTGAGCCCAGGGGTGTGCCGGGTGTGGTGGCGCCGGCCACTTCATTGTAGTTATACAGGTTGATCGCCACAGTCGGGAAGTTGGCCTTGGTGACGTGACAGCTTGCATAGGTCGTCGCGTTCAGCCCGCCCGGCACGTTACACCCGGTACCGGCCGGATATTTCCAGGCCACGGTGGTGCGGTTGTTTGGCGCCAGCTGGATGCTGGTGTTCGGGGTAAAGCGCTGTCGATAGACCCGCGGCCCCCAGCCGAAGTCCCAGTTACCCGGTAGAAAGGCGTCGATGTCCAGAGCATTCAGCACCGGCATAATGGCATCGCCCAGCGTGAACAGCATCTCCGCGCTGCCGTGTGTGGTATCCCCCACCCCCAAGAGCAAATTGTTGGGATTATCCGCGCGCACCTGCTTGATCAGCGTGGCCAGTTTGGCGACACCGCCGGCATTGGGGTCCTTGACGCCGTTTTTCAAAATCGACGAGTGCGGGGCGATATGGCCGTGCACATCCTGGAGCTGCATCAGGGTAATGGTGCCGGATTTCGGTGGCTTGGATTTCCCGCCGGCCAGAACAACTGGACTGGCGAGCGACAATGCCGCCATGCTACTGGCCAGCAAAGTGATTAACAAACAACGATTTCTTCTCATGATTATTTCTCCGTTCCTGCCGACTGGTTTGGTGGTTTCTGATCGCCAGCATTATTTATAGTCATATCCGCCTGTCGGTGTACCGGGAGCTGCCGGACACTGAACGACGGGGTCACGCCCTGTCTGCGTTGCGGCGCCACCCGATTGATACGGGACAATGCGTCGCCGGTCTAGGTGTTATTTGCGGAGCTGAGGTTTTTTTGCGGGCGCGTGAAATTGCGGGAATATTCGTCGGCTATGGCTCATCTGCTAGGGGTACGCGATGAGATCCTTTGCCCGTGTGAATGGGCTGTTTTACTGGAAACATTCCGCTGTAGAACCCGATCAGGAACCGCTACATGCCGCCTCCATTGATTCTCTGGCTGGACTGTTTGACCGAGGCCGGGCGCGACATCCCACGGGATATTTGCGATCGGTACCAGGTGCAGCGTTGCCAGAATTTGGAGGCGCTGCCGGCGATTATCCAAGAGTTGGACCCCGACATCCTGTGTTTCGACTTCGATTATCCCGATCCCACCCAACTGGCGCTGTTACAGAAAACAAAACTCTCACACCCTTCCGTGCCCATTCTGATGCTGACCGATAACCCGTCCACAGAACTGGCCATCTGGGCGCTGCGCACCAGGGTGTGGGATTATTTCCTTAAACCCGCCAGCGATACGGCGATTATTCGTCGGCTCAACGTGATGCTCCCGGTGCTTAACCAAAACAACGGCCAGCGACCGCGCAAAATGCTGATGCCCGACCGAAGCGTCGCGGAACATGCCATCTGCATAGATACCCCGCTGAAAGACCGTACCCATAAAATCATTCCCTACCTGCGCGAACACCTGCATGAGAAGATCACCCTGTCAGATGTTGCGCGACTTTGCTGTATGAGTGTTTGCGAGTTCAGCCGAACCTTCCGCCGCGAACAAGGCATGACGTTTCGTGATTATCTGGTGCGCCTGCGGGTGGACGCGGCGGCAAGCATTCTGCACACCACGAGTCATTCCGTGCTGGATATCGCCTGCTCGGTGGGCGTCAATGACCCGTCGCAATTCTCGCGCCTTTTCCGCCGCCACATGGGCATCACCCCCACCGCCTACCGCAGCCTGAGACGGGATCAGACCTGAGCCCCGGGTAGGCATCGACTGACAGCATTATTAGCTTGCCGCGTTAGCCGATTTGCCTTAGTTTCCTCCGCTATAGTGAACAAACCGCTCGGCGACGCGAACCGCTTCCGCGGTTTTACGCAACACCGCGCCAGGCCAAGGTACGGGTGTGGGTGTGAAACCCTGCCTGCACACCCCGGCGTCGCGCGATAATGAATCAGGAAGATAAATCCATGGCGCAGCCCAAGCAACGTGTCTGGCCCGGCCTACCCTACCCCCTGGGGGCGACCTGGGATGGGTCCGGTACCAATTTCGCGCTTTTTTCCGCCCACGCCGAAAAAGTCGAGTTGTGTTTATTCGACGCGACAGGCGAGCACGAACTGGAACGCATTCCGTTACCCGAGTTCACCCACGAAATCTGGCACGGCTATCTGCCCGATGTGCGCGCTGGCCAGCTGTATGGATACCGCGTATACGGGCCGTACCAGCCCGAACAGGGCCACCGTTTCAACCATCACAAGCTGCTGCTGGACCCTTACGCCAAAACGCTGCAGGGCTCTTTGCAATGGGATGACGCGCTTTTCGGGTACACGGTAGGCCACGCGGATGCGGACCTGTCTTTCGACACCCGCGATAGCGCGCCGTTCATGCCGCGTTGCCAGGTTATCGATCCGGCGTTTACCTGGGGACAGCAGGGAGCGCCCAAGCGCGCGTGGCACGAGACGATTGTTTATGAGATGCATGTGCGCGGCTTCACCATGCGCCACCCCGAGGTACCGGAGGCCGTGCGCGGCACCTTTGACGGCCTATCCTCTCCGGCGCCCGTACATTATATCAAGGAGCTGGGCATCACGGCGGTGGAACTGCTGCCGATACACACCTTTATACAGGACCGTCATCTGATCGAGCAGGGGCTGCGCAATTACTGGGGCTATAACTCGATCGGTTTCTTTGCGCCGAATCCGGACTACCTCGCCGGGGGCAGCATCACCGAGTTCAAGACCTTCGTGCAGTTGATGCACGATGCCGGCATCGAAGTGATTCTTGATGTGGTGTATAACCACACCGCCGAGGGCAATCAGCTCGGCCCGACGCTGTCGATGCGCGGCATCGACAACAAATCCTACTATTATCTGATGGAAGACGACCAGCGCTACTACAACGATTTTACCGGCACCGGCAACGCCCTGGAGCTGCGACACCCTTCGGTGTTGCGGATGGTGACCGATTCGTTGCGCTACTGGGTTGAAGAGATGGGCGTCGACGGGTTTCGCTTCGATCTGGCCACGACGCTGGCCCGCGTTAACGGCAGCTTTGACGAGCATTCGAGCTTTCTCGACGCGGTTGCCCAGGACCCGCTGCTCTCTACCGTCAAGCTGATCGCCGAGCCCTGGGACATCGGCTACGCGGGCTACCAGGTGGGCGGATTCCCCCCCGGCTGGGCGGAATGGAACGACCGGTATCGCGACACCGTGCGCCGCTTCTGGAAAGGCGATGAGGCACAGCTGGCGGAGTTGGCGTCACGCATGTCGGGCTCCAGCGATATCTACGATCGGCGCGGCCGGCGCCCCTGGGCGAGCGTCAACTTCATCACCGCCCACGACGGCTTCACCCTCACCGACCTGGTGAGCTACAACGACAAGCACAACGAAGCCAACCAGGAAGACGGCCGCGACGGCAACGACAGCAACCACAGTTGGAACTGCGGCGCCGAAGGTCCGACCGACGATGCCGATATACTCGCGCTACGCCAGCGGCAAAAGCGCAACCTGCTCGCCACTTTATTCCTCTCGCAGGGGCTTCCCATGCTGCTTGCCGGCGACGAGTTCGGCCATAGTCAGCAAGGCAACAACAACGCCTATTGCCAGGACAATGAAATCACCTGGCTCGACTGGGAAGGCATCGACGATGCCGGCCAGGCGCTTGGCGCCTTCACCCGGGGACTGATAAAAATGCGCCGTGAGCACATTGTCTTTCACCGCCATCGCTTCTTTCACGGTGCCGAAATTCCCGGCACCACCACCAAAGATATCATGTGGCTAAAGTCCGATGGCCACGAAATGGGCGAGACGGACTGGCATCGGGTCGGCGCCCGCTGCATCGGCCTGCTGCTGAGCGGCGAAGCCGGCGTCTACCATCTGACGGAACAAGGTGAAAAAGAACCTGACGATACCTTCATGCTGATTCTGAACGCCAGCCATGAAAGTGTCGAATTCGTCCTGGCGCAAGACGCCGCGCTTACTCAGGATGCCGTGCTGATTGACACCTCGCGCGATGATGAAGCTAAAGCGGAAAATGCACCACAGCCGGTGGCGAGCCCCTATCAGGTGGCGCCGCGCAGTCTGGTGCTGATCAGGTATCCGCACGAAACGTAAAGCAACCGCATTGGCAGCGCCGCAGGCCAGCGGTGCGCTGACAGTCGCGCCGAACACCCGCCTATTGTTTTAGCAGCAAGGCGACTGGAAAGTGCGCAAACAGCTCGGCTGCCCTCAACCAAGGCCTGCCATCAAGCACCGTCACCGTCACCTCCGCGCCGGTAAAGATGTCGCGATAAACGCCCCTCGATGCGTCGGCAGCCGACGCAATAGTAGTATCACCCCAGACCCGCATACCCAAGGGCGGAGCCCGGCCGGCCTCGGGCAAGCGCGCAAACCAGCGCGGCGCCACCACAATGACTTCCTGCTCCTGGTAGTGCCTGGAAAACGCACAGAGGTGCTCCGCCCGGTCGCCGTTAGTGGCCAGACCGGTGTAAGCACCCTCGCTAAACAGCTGCGGGCACCGGCGCCGCAATTCCAGCGCTCTCCAGGTCAGATACAGCTTGGCGCGGCCGTCGTCGATGTGTTCGACCAAGGTGCGAACAAAAGTGGGGATCTGCTCAGCGTCCGCAATGCCTTCGGCGAGCGCATGTAGCATCAGGCGGCGCTGGTCGTAGTCGACGCCGCGACGATTATCTGGGTCGACGAGAGTGAACGCCAGGAGCTCGTTACCCTGGTAAATATCGGGCACGCCGGGAACGGTCAGTTTAAGCAGCGTCTGAGACAGACTGTTGTAAAGTCCAAAACGACACAGGCGCGCTTGAAAGGGCAGGAAGTCGGCCAGAAAGGGCGTGTGTTGCGCGTCAGCCAACAGGACGTGGATGAAGTGGCGCGTCGCCGCTTCGTATTCTTCGTTAGGGTTGATCCACGAGGTATGTACCTTGGCCTCTTTTAGGGCTTTCAGCATATATTCCTCGATGCGCTGCCGATAGGCGCTGAACTCCGAGGGGCCAAGCGTGGCGACCGGCCACGTGCCGAGGAGCGTCTGATAGAGCAGGTACTCGTCGTTGTTGGAGGGCGCTGGCTGATCGTTGACCAGGCGCTTTTTGTGGCGATTGAGTCGCATCCAGCGCTTGAGGTGGACGCGCCAGTCATCGGCCACTTCCGAGAGCACGTCAATACGGGCCCGTACATCCTCACCCCGCTTGCTGTCGTGCGTCGAGGTGGTGACCATGCTATGGGGCCAGTCTGCCTGCCGGCGCGTATTGTGTTGGTGAAAAGCACCGCTGGAAACGCCGAAGACACGCGGATCGAAACCCACGTCGTTCAGCGACACAAGGCGGTTATAGGTGTAAAAGGCAGTGTCTTCCATGCCTTTGGCCATCACCGGCGCGGTGTATTGCTGAAAGCGCAGCGCAAACTTGACCGCTCTGCGCCGAATCGCCGCGCGGTAGGTTTTAAGCCGGGTGAGCAGCAGCACCTCGCCGATAAAGTCAAAAATGAGAATATCGACGGCAGTACTGCGTTTTTTCGCCTGTACCAACGCCCATTGCGCATAGCGACGATCTTCCTCGCTGATACGCCGCGCGCTCACATAGGTGCGGTAAACGGGGAAGCAGGCAACCACCTCACTGAGCGCCTCGCGCAGCGCGTGAAAGGTAAAATCGCGCGTCTTGCGATCGGCCTGGGCGATACCGCTGAGCAGGTTGGCGAGCACGGTCAGTTCGCTGGCCAGGGCGCTGCGGATAACCAGTTGCTTGCGCTCGTAGAGCAGTTCGTCGAACACCGTCTCGCGACCGATCACGCCCCTATAGATACGACTCATCGCCGGCTCGGCCGGCGCGAACACCAGCCAGCCGTTAATCAGGTGCGCCACCTCGTAGCCGGTGGTCCCGGCGACCGGCCAGTCAACCGGCAGACGCTCGTGGCTGGCGAGAATTTTTTCCACCACCACATAAAAAGCGTCACTGTCAGATTCGCGCGACGGTGCCGCCGCCTCGCGGGCCATGCGACCAAGGTCACAAAAGTAGGCATAGGGATCACTCAGTCCATCCGGATGGTCGACACGCAGACCGTGCACTCGACCGGTGCCGATCAGTTGGCCGACCAGGCGATGCGTCGCGCTGAAGACTTCGGTATTTTCCATGCGCAGGCCGGCCAGGTCGTTGATGTCGAAAAAGCGGCGGTAGTTGATCTCATCCGAGGCCACTTGCCAGTAGGCCAGCCTATAGACCTGCTTCTCCAGCAGCCGATGCAGCCGGTCGAAGCTTTTGGGTTGATCGGTAACACCGTTTAACAGCGCCACATTCCTCTCGATGAATACCGCGATCTCACCATGACGGCGAACCAGTTCGGCGAGACTGTGCTTGCAGGAGGATGCTCGCTCATGACGCTGCTGGCGGCGTGTCGTCGAAACCTCGCTGCGACGCGCCAAGGCGCGGCAGGCGGCGATCAGCTTGACCACTTCGCGATACGCCTCAGATTGAGCGCCTACTTTCTGCGCCAGCTCATCGAGGCGAAAAGCCAGGATCTGCGGGTAGGTTCGCGGGTCGACGGGCAGGAGGTGCTCAAAATAGCGGATGGTGAAAGCGCCCTCGCGCGAGTCAAATTCAAGCCTGAGCTCACCGCTCTCCAAGACACTGCCATAATGGTCGCCCAACACCGGGAGCAGAACCTTGTTGTGCAAGGCCTGATTGGCCGGGTGCCAGTCGATATCAAAATACGGCGCATACCGAGAGGCCTGCCCATGTTCCAGGACGTCAAGCCACCAGGCATTGTCGTCGCCGCCGACGCCCATGTGGTTGGGGACGATATCGATAATCTGGCCCATGCCGTGCTGTTCCAGGCTTTCAATATAGGCGTCAAAGCTGGCCTGGTCGCCGATTTCAGGGTTCAGGGCGTTGTGATCGACGATGTCGTAACCATGCGGGCTGCCGGCCCTGGCCTTGAGAAACGGCGAGGCATAGACATGACTGACACCCAGGGCGCTCAGGTAGGGGACAATGCGAGTGGCGTCGGCAAAGGTGAAGTCGCGGTTGAACTGCAGACGGTAGGTTGCCGTCGGGAGCCTCAGCGACTTCACGCGCTCGACGCCTTGTCGCGCAGATACCAGAGCACTGACCAAGCCGGCAAACCGCGGGTATTATCGCCGCTTAAAAGATCGGCGTGGGTGGCGTACAAGCGGCGCTCTGGCGGCATATCGACGTTGCGCAGCACCTCTGTGCCGAGGTTGGCCAGAACGCCGAGCTGTGTGCCGTCGCCGAGTCGCCACTGGGCGCGCAGAGCGCGCTCGCCGAGGGCTTGGTAATCACTCTGGCTGCCCTTCAACCCGGATAGCCGGGGAACCAGTTCGCGCCGGCGCACTGCCAGCAGCCGACGATGCAGGTCCAGCCATTGGGCGTGCGGCGCTCGGTCTTTGGACTCCCAGTCAAGCACCGCCTGCGTGAAACTCTGTACGGCCATCGGGTTGGGAATACGCTCGCGCTGCGCGGGGTCGCGGAATTGCGCAAAACGGGCAAACTCCCGGCGGCGGCCCTCGACCACCTGGTCCGCCAGATCCGCACCGAAGTCACAGAAAAAGGGAAACGGTTGCTCGCTGCCCCACTCCTGGCCCATAAACAGTAAGGGCGGCGAGGGGGCCAGCAGCAACAGCGCCAGCGCGGCGTGCAGCGCCACATCGCTTGTAAGCACCGAAATGCGTTCGCCCAAGGCGCGATTGCCGACTTGATCGTGATTCTGCAAAAACGACACGAACGCGGTCGCCGGCAGTTGTGCGCTGGGCTCCCCCCGGGGTTCGCCGTTGCGATAGGCCGAACACTCTCCCTGATAGGCGAAGCCCTCGGTCAGGCAACGGCCCAGGTAATGAATGGGCGTGTCGGCATAATCGGCGTAATAGCCGTCCGCCTCGCCGGTCAATATTACGTGCAGCGCGTGGTGGATATCGTCGTTCCATTGCGCCACATAGCGTCGCGGCCGGCCCTGCCCGTCTCTAAGCAAATAGGCGGCGTTATTGGCGTCATTTTCCAACACCAGGTGGATATGACGGGATGCGCCAAAGTTTTTTTTAACCGCTTCCGCCAGCTCATTGAGAATGTGGGGGGTGGAATCGTCCGGGATAGCGTGAGCGGCGTCGAAACGCAGACCGTCGAAGTGATATTCTTCCAGCCAGTAGAGCGCATTGTGAATAAAAAACTGCCTGACCCAGTGTTTTCGATCGCCGTCGAAATTGATCGCCGCTCCCCACGGGGTATGGTGATCGGGATTAAAAAACTGCGGGGCATACACCGCCAGGTAGTTCCCCTCCGGTCCGAAATGGTTGTAGACCACGTCCAGAAAAACCATTAATCCCCGCGCATGCGCCGCATCGATTAAGGCTTTGAGATCTTCGGGTCGACCATAACGGCTTTCCGGCGCATACAGATAGGTACCGTCGTAGCCCCAGTTACGGGCACCGGGGAAATGGGCGAGCGGCATGAGCTCAATGGCTGTCACCCCCAAAGCCACCAGATAGTCGAGCCGATGCGCCACCCCCTCGTAGTCGCCCCCGGGCGAAAAGCTGCCCACGTGCAACTCGTAGATCACCACCTCTTCCCAAGGGCGCCCCTGCCAGTCGCTGTCTTGCCACTCCCAGACCTCAGCATCGATCACTTCGCTCGGCCCGTGCACATCCTGCGGCTGAAAACGCGAGGCGGGGTCCGGCACCTGCATCTGGCCGTCGATGCGCAAGCGATAAAGGCTGCCGGCCCCGGCCCGAGCGGTGCTGAGCGTGAACCAACCCTGCTCTTCGGCGTTCATGGGCAGATATTCGACTTCTTCTCTGTCGCCGAGCAGACAGACGTCCACCTGCGCGGCGCCAGGCGCCCAAAGCCGGAAACGCACACCACCGTCGGGCAGCAACTGCGCCCCAAAGGGCATAGCGTGCCGTCGCTTCAACCTCGCCATGTGCGCGCCCTAACCGAGTTCAATACGCTCCTGAGCACCGTGCAACAGAGCGACAATCAGCGTCAGGTATTCGCGCAGATGGCGGGTGATAAGAAAATTCTCGCGCACGAAGGCCTGCGCCTGGGCGCCCATCGTTTTCACCGTCTCGGGCTGATGCAATAGGTAGCGGATACGCAGCGCCGCGCCTTCGGGAGTATTGACCAGAAAGCCGGTATGGTGATCGATGACCTGCAGGCGGATACCACCCACGTCGCCGCCGATAACCGGCTTGGATTTCCACATCGCCTCGGTGACGGTTAGCCCGAAGCCTTCACGCACCGATTTCTGCAGCACAATGTCAGCAGCGCGCTGCAGCGCATTGATTTCGACGTGTGCATCGGAAGGCAACAGCAACACATGAATATCCGCATCGCCCTTGGCCACCGCCTCGACCTCGGCCAGCACCGCTTCGCCTTCCGGGTCATCGGCCGCGCCCCCGCCGGCGAGCACCAGCTGCAGCGCCGGAACGAATTGCTTGGCCAACTGATAGGCCTGGATGACGCCAATAGGATCTTTGAACCGATCGAAGCGGGAGATCTGCGCGATCAGGGGCCGCTCCGGGTCGAGCTGATATTTACGATAGATGTCAGCCACTACGGAATCCTGCAACGCCTTGTTTTTGTCACTCAGCGGGTCGATGCTCGGCGGGATCAGGTACTGTGGATGAGGTAATTCCTGGGCGAAAGCGGCCAGCGAAAAAATGCTGGCATCATAGGGCACCACATATTGTTGCAGGTATTTCCACACCGGGCGATAAGGGTGACTGGCATCGATATGGCACCGCCATACCCATTTGCCTTTGCGCGCCGGGCAGAGTGTCAGCAACGGCGCCGGTTGCGGATCGTGAATGAAGACAAAGTCGGCATCTTCCAGCGTCGGCCTCAGAATCTCGGCGTTTTGTGCGTTGGTCGTCTCGTAGGCTCTGAGCAGATGGTCTGCCAGAGGCGTACGGTTGCCTTGCAAGGTGTTGTGCATCCCCTTGGTGCACTCGAAAAAATCACCTTCACCATTAATGACCTCCCACTGGGTTTCGATACCCAGCTCCTGCATCAACGGCACCAGCTTGGTCAGAATTTCCGCGACCCCACCACCGCTACGGGTGGAGTTCACATGCACGACCTTTGCCCCGTTCAGGGGCGCGGCCAGTTGCCGCAATTGGGCGATAACATCCTCCCCGGAGACCTTGGCGTACTCTTCCAACAGACTCATTGCCCTGCTCCCTGAAAATACGCTCCGAACACGCCGGCCAACTCGGCGCGCAATTCGGCGAGACTGCCAAAAAACGGATCGATACTGGCAAGCTGTTGGCGCAACAATGAGAACTCGTCGCCGAAGGCCCCCAGCCAATCGCTGAAATCGTCACCCCCGTCAGGGGTACGGCGGCGCGCATCGACAAAGTGGTAAAAAATGCTGCTGGTCGACAGCGCCGATAGCGCCCCGGCCAGCTCTGCCGGCTGGCGCAGCTGTCGCTGCGTGTCGAACACGACGATTTGCGAACGGATGAACTCAAATTGCTGGCTTGCGCGAATCCACAGCAGGTGCTCCACCTCGTCCAGGCGCGCATCGATCAGTTCGATAATTTCCCGCCGCAGCGCTTCGAGGTCGGGGAAATGCACGGGGGCCAAGGCGGCCAGCCGTTCCGCCAGGACGGCGTCGTGGATGCCGTGCCGGACCCACGCGGCAAAATCATTGTTGTATTCGCGCTCGACGAAACGCGGTTGCAGCAAGCCGCCCCAGAAATGGTGATAAATGCAGGCCGCGTCGATTGCCGTCAACTCGCTGCGCAACTCCTGCAGCAGACGCGCTTTTCTGCCGGTTGCCAAGGCGACCAGGGCACAGTCCTTGATCGCAAAAGGCGCGCCGGCACGCGGTGCGGTGGAATCCAGTGTGGCCATATAAAAAAACTCCCTGGCGTTTGATCCGGCCCCTGCCAGGTCGAACACCTGGGCAGGCCAGGTAAGATAATAGACCGCGAGGGCCGCGACGCAATATCGGCGTCCCCCTACAGGGCCTTCCTACAGTCCCACGCCCGGGGCGGATGGATGTGACCTGTTGCCCGACGACAGCTGCGCATCCCGTTACCCTCTGACCCGCTGCGGTGAGCCGGTACGCCGCGCCAGCCGATCATCGGCGAGTGGCGCTATCGATTCTGAGCAGGGTGACGCCGCCCATGACAAACTGTACGGGCTGCAAAGCTCCAGCCCGAAGGGCGAGCGAAGCCAATCATCCAATGCACTGATTTAACTGGATTCTGGCATACGCCAGAATGACGGAACATACGCCTCAATTCGTCATTCCGGCGCATGCCGGAATCCAATGCGTTGATCTTGCTGGATTCAGGCACACGCCAGAATGACGGAAAAGGAATTAATCAGCTTCCCTAGCATTTCTCACGCCGAGGAGCCGGCGAGACAAGCGCATACCGGCTGTCCAACAATTCAGCCACTTCATTCGCCGGACACGGACGGCTGAAGTAATAACCCTGCGCGTAGTCACAATTGTTTGTCTGCAGCATTTGCAGCTGACAAAATGTTTCCACGCCTTCGGCGATGACATTTAGCTTCATGTTATGAGCCATGGCGATAATTGTCGTGATAAGCGTCGTGTCGTCAGCTTCGGACTGGACGCCAAACAGGAAAGAGCGATCTATCTTCAACGTGCTAATTGGCAGGCGCTGCAAGTAACTCAGCGACGAATAGCCGGTACCGAAATCATCGATCGAGGCCTTAACGCCCATGCCGCTCAGCTCGCGCAAAATCTCGATTGACTCGTCGACATTTTCCAGCAGAATATTTTCAGTCAATTCCAGTTCGAGATAGGAGGGCCCCAGACCGGTTTCACCCAGTATCAACTGCACCAGCTTCGGCAAGGCCTGATTCATCTGACAGGCAGAAAGATTAACCGCGACTTTGACCGGCGGCAGCCCGGCCTTCTGCCAAGCGTGGTTCTGACTGCAGGCGGTGCGCAGGACGTGCTCGCCGATTTCATGAATCAGACCACATTCCTCCGCTATGGGAATAAATACATCCGGTGAGATCAGGCCCATCTCGGGGTGACTCCAGCGCAGCAGAGCTTCAACTCCGACCAGCCGGCCGGTGCTCAATTCCACCTGGGGCTGGTAATGCAGTACGAGCTCATTTCGCTCCAATGCATAGCGCAGACTGTTTTCTATCCTCAAGCGCTCGAACACCGCAGCACTCATTTCCCAGGTGAAGAACTGGAAACCGTTGCGGCCGTGCTGCTTGGCGGAATACATGGCGGCGTCGGCCTTTTTTATCAGACTCTCACTGGTGTCATTGGAAAACGGATAGAACACGACGCCAATGCTGGCGCTGATGAATAGCTCGTGGCGCTCGATTTCGACCGGCGCCGACAAAGCCGCCAGGAGTTTTCTCGCGACTCCCGCGACGGTTTCCACGTGCTGAATATCTTCCAGAATCACAGTAAATTCATCACCGCCAAGACGGGCAACCGTATCATTGCTGCGAAGGCATAACTTCAGACGAGAAGCAATTTCCTGCAGCAGACGATCCCCGATAACGTGGCCGTGGGTGTCGTTGACCAGTTTAAAACGATCGAGATCAATAAACAGCAGAGCGACCAACCGCTCACGCCGGTATGCCTGCGAACAGGCATGGGTCAGCCGATCCATCAACAATAATCGGTTCGGCAGTCCGGTGAGCTGGTCGTAGTGAGCGAGATGATAAAGGTGCGCCTGTTTACGTTCGGTTATGGCATTCAACAAATCATGCCCGGTTCCCATACCGACGTAGGCTTCACCCTCGGTCAGGATAAAACCGTCGTACATATATTGCATGCCGGCGTCGACAATAATGCGCGCCAGATCGTCGGTGCTTTCGCCGACATCAACGACGATGGGCTTGCGGTCCATGAGATCACAGATCGGCTTCCTGCCGTACAGCTCACGCGTGAAGGGCTTGCTGAACAGCTCTATAAGCTTGTTGCGATTGACCAGCCCTACCGGCGACTTGAGCTCCACCACCGGCACAGAGTAAAGAGAGGTGTGGCTGATGAAGCGCTCGAAAACCTCGAGCATCGGCGTGGACGGGTGTACCGGCTGGACATATTTCAGCAGACCGCCGGCGCGGTCGATCTCAGAGCTTTGGTCCCACTGCATGTTATGGCGCCGCTTGTTCCACCCGGACTTTAAACAACCGCCCAAGGACCGGCGGCCGGCTCTCAAACTACGGTTCCCTACCGGCCGTAAGCGCATTATAGGTCTGGCAGGTTACGAGAGGATGAATGGCCGGCGGGCCGCGTACCCCGAGGCTCAGCGAGACACCGCAGCGCGGCGCCAGCGCTCGGTGAGCAGATAGATGACCGGCAACAGATTGAGCGTCAGCACGGTGCCCACGGTCAAGCCGCCGAAGAGCATAATACCCAGTGGCTGCAGCAGCTGCGGGCCTGAGCCGAGGCCGAGCGCCGCCGGAACCAACGCCAGCAGGGTGGTGAGATGCGTCAACAGCATGGGCCGCGAGCGCACGCGCACCGCTTCACGCACCGCGGCGAAGGCATCCAGACCCTGCTCTCTGAAATGGCGAATAAAACTCAGCAGCATGACACCGTTGTTGGTCGCCACGCCGATCAGTGTGATAAAGCCGATGGCCACGGTAAGATCCAGGTGCTGGCGGGTAACGAACAACGCCACAGCGGCGCCGGTGAAATCCAGCGGCAGCTTGACAAGTACTACGGCCGGATCCAGCCAGTTGCCCAGTTGGACGGCGATAATGCCATAGACCAGCAGCGCCGCGGCCAGCACTACCCACAACATCTGCGCCCCGGTGTGTAGCAGTTCGCCGTATTCACCGGTGTAACTCCACTGAATATCCGCGGGCAGCTTAAGCTCGGCGAGGGCGCGATCGAGGCGACGGATCACGCCTAGTGGATTGCCGTCAATGGCCGCGGTCAACGTCAGCGTGCGCTGACCGCGCTGGTGCTCGATGCTCGGGTAGCTCGATAACGCCTCGATGTGCGCCAGTCGCTCTAACGGCACCAACTCGCCCTGACGGTCGCTGACCTGAATCCGGCGCAGTTCGTCGATACTGTCGCGCCAGGCCAGGCTGTAGCGCAGGAAGATATCCATCGGCTGCTGGTCGATGAGCGCCTGGGTGAGCGTCTCGCCCTGCATGGCGATACGCACCGTCTGCGCAACCTGTGCGCTGCTGACGTCAAAGCGTGCCAACGCGCTCGGGTCGACGCGTACGCGCAGCTGATCGACCTGGATTTTGGTGTTGTTGACCACGCCGCTCAGGCCGGGCACCTGGCGCGCCGCCGCCTCGACCCGCGCAGCGGCCGCATAGAGTTGGCGCAGATCCTTGCCGTAGAGCGTAATACCGAACAGCGCCGGCAGACCGGAAAGCGATTCGTCCAGCTTTTCGCTGGTCGGCTCGTTGACCCGGCCTACCACGCCGGGTGTCCGCGCCAGCAGGCGTTCGACTCTGGCGCGCGCAACCAGGGCATCGGGCGCGTGGCGTCTATCCAGACGTAGCACCAGCTCCCCTTCCTCGGGTCGCTCAATATAGAAAGATGCCGCCGGCGAACCGGTGCGTCGATACACCGAGGCCACCTCGGGTAGCGCCAGCAGCCGCCGCTCCAGGTCGCTGCCCACACGATCACTCTCGGCCAGCGACGTACCGGGCGCCAGTTGGTAACTCAGCAGTAGGCTGTCCTCGTCCAGCAGCGGCAGCAGACGCGCCGGATTAAAGACCAACAGCAGCAGGCTGAGCACCAGCATCAGTAATGTCAGCGCCACGGTTTTGATCCGATGGTGCAGCAGCGCATCGAGTACGCGCAAATTTAGCCGCTCGAAGGCGGACACCAATCGGGCGCCGGCGGTGTTGCCCAGCGCCGCTGTCCCACTCAGCGGACGCATCCAGTGAGCCGCCGCCAATGGGATCAGGGTAAGAGAGAGCAGTAGCGAAAACAGTAGCAGCACACTGAAGGTCATACCAAAGGCGTGCGTCAAACGACCAGCCAGGCCGCCGACGATAACCAGCGGCGCAAACGCTGCCAGCACCGTTAACGTGCCCGCGACATCGGCGCCGAGAATTTCCCGGGTCCCGTCGATGGCGGCGCGCCAATCGGGCTTTCCCGGGGCGCGGTGACGGTCGATATTCTCCAGCACCACGATGGCGTCATCGGCGAGCATGCCGATGGCCACGGTCAGTGCCCCCAAGGTCATTAGATTAAGGCCCAGGTTCAGGCTGACCATGACCCAGAACGTCCCCAGCACCGTCAGCGGCAAACTGATGGCGATCACCAGACTGGCGCGGTTACGCCCGAGGATGAAAAATACGGCCGCCACCGCCAGCAGCGCCCCCAGGAACAGATTATTGCGCATGTTGCGATAGGCCAGGCCAATGATCTCGGCCTGATCATAGAACTTATGCAACCGCGCGGCAGGCGGTAGCCGGGTGTCGGCAAGCGCCGCATCGACCGCGGCCGAAACCGCCAGCGTGCTGGCCCCGGGTTGCTTCTGCACAGTGAAAGCCACCGCGGGCAGGCGGTCGCGGCTGACCACGTAGCGCTGTGGCTTGGCGCCGGCGTACACGTGCGCCACCTCGGCCAACTGCAGCGGGCGACCGTCCTTGGCATGACCCACTGTAACCTGCCGGAGATCGTCCAGGTTCAACAGACGCCCGTCGGTGCGCACCAGCAGGTCGCGCCCATGCTGTTCGAGATAGCCGCCGGTATCCAGCACGTTGGCGCCGCGCACCGCAGCGGCCAGCGCCTGTAGTGACAGGTGGTGGCGCTTGAGACTCAGGGGGTCGACGTCGATGCGCCAGGCCGCCTCGCCGCCGCCCATCACCTGCACCCGTGCCACGCCTGGCAGCGCCGCCAGACGCGGCGCCAGTCGGTACTCGGCCCAACCGCGCAGCGCCACCGGATCACCACCGCTCAGGGTGTAAGTGGACAACATGGCCAGCGAGGAGCCGATATTCTCCAGCTGCGCCCGGGTAGCGCCGGGCAGCGTCACCGCCGCCAGGGCGCCGTCGACCAACTGGCGCGCCTGCAATACGTCCACGCCCGCGGTGAACTCCACCGTCACTTGCGAAAAACCGGGTGCCGAGGTCGAACGCACCCGACGCAGGTGGGTCAGGCCCAGCATGGCGCTCTCGATGGGGCGCGTGAGCAACTGCTCCACATCCTCGGCGGTACCTGCCGGGTAGTGGCTAACGACATTAATCAGCGGATAATCGAGCGCCGGAAACAGATCGACCGGCAGGCCCGGCAGGCTGGCCAGACCGCCCAGTGCGATGAGCAGCATACCGAGCAGCACGGCGACGGGATTGCGCAAAATGCCTTCAAGCACCGGGCTCAGTCCTCGAAACGGATAAGGTCTTTAATATCGCGATAGAGCAGCTCGTAGGCGCCTTCGGTCACCACCCGGTCGCCCGCCCTCAGCCCGGAGATAACCGGGATGCGCCCGTGCTGCCGCGTGCCGACGCCGACCTCGACAGGCTCGAAGCGCTCGCCGCGCTGGCGCACGCACCAGGTCTTACCGTTACGTGCAACCACCGCGGAGGCCGGCACCCAGAGCACCGCTTCCGGGGCGCCCAGATGCTCCACCCGTACCCAGGCCCCGTCACGCGATGCCAACGCAGCGGCACTGGCCTGGAAGCGCAGCAACCACAGACCACTGGCAGCGTCATAACGCGGCGCGCTCTGCAGCGCCGTAAGGGCAACACTGCCGGCCGGTGAGCGCCAGCGCGTCTCGCCACCCCGCCAACGGGGAAGCTCGGCTTGCGCCACGCCCACATCCAGATAGGCCTGATCCAGGCTTTCGATTTCGAGCAGCGGTTCGCCGGCGGCCAATTGTTGACCCAAAACAGCCGGTCGTCCGGCCACCACGCCGGCAAAGGGGGCGCGCAAATCGCCCAGGCTCTGCGCCACAACCTGCAAACCCTGCTTATCGATTCGCCGCGCCAGCGACGCGGCATCCGCCTGGGTGTGCAGGTAATCCAGATCGGCGGCCAGCGCGTCCCAGGCCAGCCGCGACTGGCCTTCACTGCGCGACAACTGCTGCTCTCCGGTCAGGCGCTCGCGGCGGGTCACCGCCTGATCGCGTTCGGCCTGGTTGAGCGCGCTCAGACGTTTACGCGCCAGCGCAAGCTCGCGGAGACTTTGCTCCCAGGTGGCCAGGTGCTGGCGGAGCAACGGCGCGTCGACGCGCGCCAGTTCGTCGCCGGCCGCCACCTGCGCGCCGGGCTGTACATGCAGCGCGATCACCTGTGCCGCAAACGGCAGACTCAACACCGCCTCACGCCCGACACTGACGCGGGCAAACGCTTGAGCGGTGGGCCGCCAAGTCCCGGCCTGCGCCTGGGCGCTCGGTGGGGGCGCGCCAGCCTGCGCCATCCACACCGGACACAGCAGCACCAGCGTAACCAGTAAGCGTGGTTTCACACGGACTCCGGACAACTGCAGACACCTCCGTTAAAGCAGGTACGCAAGAGAATACCAACTAATCCCCCCCCACGGACAACCTTTTCCCGCTCGCCGGACGCCGCGAGCCATCGGTTCGCTGAACCGCCGCTAAGCGCCTATAATCTGCATAGACATGCAGCACGCGTATTGAGATAGTCTTAACGATGCGGGTATGGACCCGACGGCAGGAGGATAAGGCACGATGACACAATCAGGCAGCATTCGCAGAAGATTTTCCGCTTTGCTCGTCAGCACCGTTCTCTTCGGCTGTTTCTCTTGCTTGTTGTCAGTGCGCGCGCTGGCCGAAAGCCCCATAGAGGCGCTGACGGCGGCAATAGAAAAAGACCCCAAGAATGCGCAGCTGTACGTTAAACGCGGTGATGCGTATTTTGATATCAACGAGCTGTTTGACGCGGTGGAAGACTACAGCACGGCGATTGAGCTCGATCCCCGGGCCGACGAGGCATACTTCGGCCGCGGCATGGCGCAGGCCCGCCAGGGCTTTATCACCGAGGGTATCGCCGATATATCGGTATACATAGAGCGCCACCCCAACCACTCGCGGGCCTACACCAAGCGCGGCGTACGCTATATGTGGAAGCAGGACTTTGCCAACGCCGAAAAGGATCTCACCAAGGCGATCGAGCTGGACCCGGAAAACGCCGAAGCGCACGACGATCTGGGCGTGGTTTACGCTAAAAAGCAGGATTACGGCCGCGCCATGGAGCATTTTTCAGCCACCATTCAGCTTGACCCGAGCTATGAGAAGGGCTATCACAACCTGGCCCTCACCTTATACCTGCTCGAACAGGATGAGCAGGCGCTGAAACGCGTCAATCAGGCGCTGGATCTCAACCCGAGACACAAAGACGCGATGATGCTCAAGAGCCACATTCTTAGCGCGCTGGGCCGGGATAAAGAAGCCGCCGAGGCTAAAGAAGAAGCGGAGTTTTTACCGGATACCAACTGGAGCGAGAGCGTGGATATACAGTAACAGGTGTCGGGAATATGGCTCAGGCCGCGCGGGCGTTGACACCGAACTCCGGGTTCTTCCGATAAAACTCGAAGCACTGACGCAGACCTTGTTCCTGCCCGCCGTTTAGCGCTTTAAATTCTATGCCGTAGACGTAACGGGAATTATCCATCCTGTTCCAGATGATGTTACCAGTGAGGGTCAACGGCGTCTGTTTTTCATACTCATCCATGTTGTGATAGGGCAGGTAGACCTGAATGCTAAGGTTTTCGCTGGCCCGGATAGCGCTTGGCATCCGCAGTTGCATCCCGGAAAGACTGATGTCACTGCTCACGCCCTCCAACAGATGGCCATCATTATCCACTTTGACCAACAGACTGCTATGCGCCCTCGGGAAAGATCTCTTTTCGTGACTGGCCGGTGCGATCGGTTCGTCGAAATTAAACGTAAACCCCGCCATAAGCGCATTGAGCCGCTGCGTCACTGCAAACAAATCGTCGCCGATGGCGGCGGTATTCTCGACTTTGGAGGAACTGTCGCCCAGGGTCTCGAACAGCTTGTCCAGCGTTTGCTGTAAGCGCCCGAGCTGGTCCAGCTGATGATCGCTGGCAGCGACGATCTTGTGACTGCCAGCGGCTGATTCGCTGACTTCGCCACCCATTTTTTCGATCGAGCTACTGGTTTCGGCGGCGAGCGTCTGATTGATATGCACCTGTTCGACCACCTCACCCATGGTGTGCGAAACCCGTTCGATTTTACTGGTAACGGCTTCTATGATGGTCGAAATCTCCCCCACCGACGTCGAGGTGCTTTGCGAGAGATTGCGCACCTCATCGGCGACCACGGCAAAGCCGCGCCCGGCTTCACCGGCGCGCGCCGCCTCAATTGCGGCGTTCAATGACAGCAAGTTGGTTTGTTCGGCGATACTTTTTATGGCGTTGACGATATCGTGGATCTTTTCCGCGGAATCCGACAGTTCCCCGATCTCACCGGCGGCGCGGTTGATCTCTTGCGCAGTCTGATCCATTTGCCGGATATTGGACTGCAGGGTTTCGATGCCGTGCTGAGCGTGGTGCTCGGTCTGCTTGGCGCGCTCGGTAGCGTCGTGCGCCAACTGCTGGACGGACTCGGAAATCTCTTGTAATCGTGCGGTAGCGTCGGTGACCTCTTCAGAGCGCTGCTGCTCGTTTTTTCCCACTTCGGCGATTTCATGGGAAATGGTGGCTATCTGATACGCCGATTGCTCCATTTCTTTGCCGCTGTCGTTGATGTTGCCCATGATATGGTTGAGCTTTTTCAGCACCTCGTTGAAACTGCGCTCCAGTACGCCGATTTCATCTTGCGAGGTATTGGGCACGCCACGCGTCAGATCCCCCTGCTGCACGGATTGCAGAGCCACGCACAAGGCGCGGATCGGGCGAACGAAGAACCCGGCCACCACGCCAATGACCATGAACTGAATCGCGAACTCCAACCCCGACTCCCAAAACGAATTAAAGATATAAGTGCTATGGTTGGCCTCGAGTTGGGCAATCACCTCAGGGGCGACCCCGTTTTTCTCGGCGATATGAACCATCTTGCCGAGTTCGTTGGAAGCGAGCAGGCGATTGAAAATAGTGGTGATCATGGTCACCATAAAAAAACCGAACTGAAGTTTCCAGCGGATACTCAGAGCCATGAACCAGTGCAACATGACATTCCTCTTCGTTATTGGTTAGTCGGTCAGCGTCCGGGCATCAGCTGGGCGGCCGTATATATAGAGGTTTACTGGGAACAGGTTGGCGATAGTGCAAGCACAGCACGACACAACTCCCGTGTCGGACCTTAATTCCGGCAGTCCCGCTATCATAAAGCTTACACCTCTTAGACCGGTAACTTTGCGCCCCCGTCCTTTCGGTCGGGGTTGCCCTTATACAGAACCTCTCGCGCGCACTCACCTTACCCGGAGCGTGGCGAGACTCACTGTGGCTGTATCGGACCTCCGCGGAAAATCTTGAGTGACTGCGCAATTTGAGCACTCGCCGCCTGTACTCCAGGTATTTTGGCAAGACTTTTGCTTTGTAAATCAGTTCCTGACTTGGCAGTTCCAGCAAAAGAAAACAACAATCGTAATATGAAACCTGTAGTCTCCCCCACTGACGATCAACGGTAACTGTAACGGATTATGTCCTGGTTTAAGCAAGTCACTTCCCGCAAAAAAGCTGTTCTAGCCCAGATGGCCATCGGCCCGATGGAAGCGCTGGCACGAAAGTGCACGCAGAAATGGCCGGATCCGAACGCACTCGACCACGTGCTGCAGGAGGGGTTACAGACGCTGCCCTACTGCCATCTCATGTATGCGGTGGATGTCAACGGCATGCTCATTTCCTCCAATGTGCAATCGCGCCAGGTCGATCCCTCCTTGCGCCATCGCTCCTTGTCCGGGCGTCCGTTCATGAACAACACGCTGCCCTTTCAGGGCCTGACTTTGTCGCAGGTCTATATCAGCCAGTTCAACCTGCAGCCCTGTATCACCGCCATGTGTGTCGTCAGGCCCGATGAGCGCGTGCTCGGCTTCATTGCCGCGGACTTCCAGGTCGACCACCTGCCCGAACAGGACACGCAGCCCTCGGCCCCGGCCTGGACTCAATACCGCGGAGACCCGGCCATCCGCAGTACGCTGTTCATGCAGACCCGCTCACACAGCGCCATGGACCAGCGCCTCGATGAGGTATTGGCGATCATCGCAGACATGATGCAGGAGCGGGGTATATTTCACGCCAAGATACACTTCTCAAGCTCACGGATATCTGTGTGGACCGTGGAAGACCCTTATTGCTACCAGATTCATCCACTGGACGAACTCATCGACGCGGATCGTATGCTCGTCTATGCAAAACGGCCTTACACCGATCGCGCGCAGGTTCCTCAGGAAAGTGTCGCCCCGGTACTCAATCAGCTTAAAGTGCTGCGTGACGCGGATGAAAATATTTATCTGCGCTCGGCGTCTTTTAATCTGATCAACGGCATGGTCGGCCTTACGTTTTCCTGTGACGGATCGCTGTACATCAACTATGAAGAGTTTCTTTCCAAGGACATCAGCTTCTGGTTTGGCAAAACGACGGTCACTGATTCCAGCGACGATTCGTCACAGCTCAAACGATAGCGGCCTGATCGGCTAAGGTTATTTCGACAGCATGCACAATGCCGCGTGCGCTGCCCTTAGGCGCGATCTTCTGGCGAATTTTATAATCCACCGGATTAACCGCAACCGCCTTGATCTTCACGAGCAAGTCCCGTCCGGCGGCAATCGGCCGCGGCAGCTCGATATCGGTTAAAAACTCAGGATCGTTGCTCCGCAGGGATTTTCTGTAGCCAGTCGCTTTCGTGGTGTTTCCCCCGCTCATCGGTGACAGCAACCTCGATATATATCGCGATTCTATGGACATCGCAGTGCACTATGGCTTGCCCCAGGTATCGCTGCGCGCCGATACGCTCAAGGGCAAAATTGGCGCAGATAGTCCTCGTAATTATTACGCTTACGGCGCAGCTCACCACTTTCTTTCAGTTTATAGCCGCGATGTCTCTTTGCGCGAACCGCTTCCAGCTGTTTGCGCTTGTTCCAGCAAGCCTTGCTTTCTCCGACCACTTTTTTCTTCGCGCCAGAGGGCTTACGATGACGCCCCGCGTCTTGTTTGCGATAGCTGTTCAGCAAGGCCTGTTCACCGGGGCGCAAGGCGGACCAGCCGCTTTGCCGGTCATCGAGCACCATCGGTTTGCTGTCGCTATGACAGGGAATCTGCTGAAAACTCAGCCGCCCATCGGCCAGTTCGCAACGATACACATCGGCTGACACCGGGGAAAACGGAAAGAACACGGCAATAAACGCGGTGGTTACCGCGAGGTCGGTAAAGGCAGGCATTGCTTCCTCCATGAAACAATATCCAGATCATCCGGAAATAGCGTAACAGATCGGCCGCGTTCTGGCTTCCGCCTATGGACGGCGTCGGGAAATAGCGGGCGGGCAGGACACTAAACTGCCGACAGGGCGACTTTCAGGGGTCAAACAATCAATAAGCCATTGATTACTTTGCAGCCGGTCAGCGCCCGCGAGCATCCGCTGCATAGTCTGGGTTATAGGGGCCCAGCAACAGACCATTCTGGGAATTCAAAATCATGCTGTGGTTCGCCATGCTGGATAGCTTGTGCACACGACCGGTGGAGGAATCAACGATCTGGTCGATGGCCGCAGCAACCACCATACCGAGGAGACCACCGCCTCCGTCTCCCGATCCCTCCGCAGCTTGTGCAGCGCCTTCCCAGAGCGTTGCGCCCGTCTTCACATCAACCAGCTTAGCACGCGCTTTCACCACGGTGGTTGAGGCGAGAATTCTGTACTTCTGCCCCCAGTCCTCGATGTGGATATACAGCACGGTATCTGCACCAATGATATTGCCAATTTTCTCCAGTGGTACAGCGTTCATTTCAGCCGGGGTCGGCAGGCCGTTTTCCTTCATGAAATTATCGACGACCGCCACCGGAAATACATAGTAACCGGCTTCGGCCAGTGGGCGGGTTATCGTCGACAGATAAACATAGGACGCGTCGGCTTCGACGGAGTCGTTGATGGGCGGCATGACCAGCACGGAACGCGGCATATGGGCGCGATAGCTGCTGTAGTCGTGGGGTTGTTGCGTAGTGGCGCAACCGCTGACGCCCAGCGCCAGCAACATCATCCAGGTGACAGAAATAGATTGTTGTCTGCGCATCATTGTGCATCCCGCTGCATACGTTCGAGCATTCCGTCAATCAACATGGTCGACTCCGGAAACAGTTGTCTTTCGGTGGCAAACTCATTCATCGCTGCGCGTTCATTACCCTGTATAAAATACATATACCCAAGGTGGGCATGCACACCCGGCGGCACGCGCTTGCCTTCGGCAAGGGTACGCTCGAGGTCTTCAGAAAGAATCTGGACTTGGGTGCCAGGCTCAGCCTTACCGGGTTCGGCGTACATTTCGTAGACCAGTTGTTCGTATTGCCCCCAACGGTAGATCGGCGGTTTCTGCGTCGCGCAGCCGGAAATCAGCAACGCTGCCGTAATCGCCGTCAAGATCGTTACCTGAGACACCCTTGTCATTATCGCGCCCCCGAAAGTGACCACTCGCCGGCCTGCAAACCTGCCACCAGCTTATCGACAACCTCGGTAATCGCCAGATTCAGAACCTTCCCGTTAAGAGTGGCATCATAGCCGGCGGTGCCACCGAAACCGACGATCTCACGATTGCTGAGTTCGTACTCACCGGCACCCTGCACCGAATAAATAATTTCGGAAGTTCTAACATCGACAACGTTGAGCATGACCTTGGCGTAAGCGGTTTGTTTCTTACTTGAACCGAGAATACCGAATAACTGGTGATCTCCCGTCGTGCGCCGGCCAAATTCGGTGACATCGCCGGTGATCGCCACCTGTGCGCCCTTCACAGCCATGGTCTCACCACGCAATCCTGCCTCGCGTGCGATTTCATCCATGTTCTGGCGATCAACCACTGTGAAACGGTTGGTCATCTGGAGGTGTGTTTTCAAGATGGTCTTGGCCTGGTTACCAAGCTGGTCGAGTCCGTCCGAAAATATCCCTTGCATATAACTGGAACGATTCTGGAACTTTCCGACCATGAGCACGTACCGGGGCCCGTTATAAACGGTGCCATGACTGGCTACAGTTTGTGTTTCGAGCGTCCGATGTGCTTCAGTCGCACAACCGGCAATAACAGCAGTCGTCATGGCGACAATCGCCAGCCATCCCGCTCGAGCGATTCTCGAGCTGAATACATCTAACATTGATTTGCCCCTCTGGAAAAATAATTTATTGTGACGTTAGTGGTAGTAGCGGCGCAATTCCATAGATCTTAAAGTGGTTTTCAGGACTCGCCCATCGAGAGCGTTGCCCGGGCCTACGAACGAATGAAGCAGATGTAATAGAGGTGGATCGCGCGAGTAAACGGTGTGAGTAGCGCCCTGGCTTATCGGCTTTCGAAGTAGAATTTTCCGCTTGTTTTGCTAACCGCCCCCAGACTCGAACCTGGGATGGAACCAACGGATTATGAGAAGGCGTGAAGTGCTCAGGGATCAACCTGACAGGTCACAGGAAAAACTATTAACCTATTGATTAAATGGTGGCCAGGGACAGAATCGAACTGCCGACACGGGGATTTTCAGTCCCCTGCTCTACCAACTGAGCTACCTGGCCTTTGGAGGGCAGCGCGTATTAAACCGGGAGTCACCGGGACAGTCAAGCGCGCCAGCGGTTTTTAGCGGGAAAACGGGCGCTTAGGTCCTCCGCTACGCGCTCGACGGCTATTTCGACGGGGCCACAAAATCCGGCGGAGTTTCCGCGCCCTCGCCGAAAAAGAACTTTTCCATCTGCTCTTCGAGAAACTGACGGGCTTTCGGCTCCATCGGTGACAGGCGGTATTCGTTGATCAGTATGGTTTGGTGTTTCATCCACTGCTGCCAGCCTTCCTTGGACACCGAGGCGTAGATGCGCTTGCCGAGCTCTCCGGGATACGTCGGCCGGTCAAGCCCTTCGGCTTCGTGGCCCAGTTTTACGCAGTTCACCATTCGTGCCATGCCTTATGTCCTCTTCTGTCGGTGGTTGCAGGCGCTCCAGCAGGCGCTGCACCGGAGCCGCCAGGCCCACGGCCTCGGCACTGCGCAGTTTATACCAGAGCCCCCCTGCTTCCATCACTGAAAACACGGGGTTTTTTAGCTCCAACCGGTATGGGGTGATATCCAGGCGGAAGTGACTGAAGGTATGGCGCACCACCGCCTGCGCCTCGAGCGCGCTGCTGTCCAGCGCACGCGTATCACACCAGGCGATCATCGCCTCATGGGTATCGAACTGGGGAAAACTCCACAGCCCGCCCCAGATGCCCTGTGCCGGGCGCTGTTGCAAATAAGCTTCGTTCGCCGTGACCAGCATCAGCATGTGGGTCTCGCGCAGCGGGCTGGTGCGGCGCGGCTTGGGGCTGGGAAATGCGCGCTGGGAACCCAGCGCGCGGGCACGACACTCGTCGGCGAGCGGACAGCGCTCACAGGCCGGCGCGCCGCGTGTGCACAGCGTGGCGCCCAGATCCATCATGGCCTGATTGAACGCCGCCACGCGGTGCTCAGGGGTGAGCGCCTCGGACAACCGCCACAGCTCTTTCAGCACAGCACTGTTGCCGGGCCAGCCCTCGATGGCGTAGAAACGCGCCAGTACGCGCTTGACGTTACCGTCCAGAATCGCAAAGCGCTGGCCGCCGGCCAGCGACAGGATAGCGCCGGCGGTCGAGCGGCCTATCCCGGGCAGGCGATTGATCGTCTCGAAGTCCGTGGGAAACACGCCCTGGTGTTGATTGCAAATCTGTCTGGCGGCCAGGTGCAGGTTGCGCGCGCGGGCGTAGTAGCCGAGCCCCGACCAATGATGCAACACGTCATCCAGGGGCGCATCGGCCAAGGCAGGCAGGTCGGGAAAGCGCTGCATGAAGCGCTCGTAGTACGGGATCACGGTCTGCACCTGAGTCTGTTGCAGCATGATTTCCGAGACCCACACGCGGTACGGCGTGGCCTGTTGTTGCCACGGCAGGTGCTTGCGGCCGTGGCGGTCGAACCAGCGCAATACACGCTGCGAAAAACTTTTCTGCGTCACGTCGCCAATTGCACTATGCGCCGAAATACTCCCGATACCAGGAGACGAAGTTGGCAATGCCCTGCTCGACCGGCATGTCCGGTTTGTAACCGACGTCGCGCACCAGGTCCTGCACATCGGCGTAGGTATCGGGCACGTCGCCGGGTTGCAGCGGCAACAGGTTCTTCTCGGCTTTTTTGCCCAGACAGTCTTCCAGCACCTCGATATAACGCATCAGTTCCACCGGCTCGTTATTGCCGATATTGTACAGCGCGTAGGGCGCCGTACTGGTGGCCGAGTCGGGCCGGTCTCCCGACCATTCGGGATTGGGCTGAGGGATGTGATCCAGGGTCCGAACCACGCCTTCGACGATGTCATCGATATAGGTGAAATCGCGGCGGTGCTTGCCGTAGTTGAACACATCGATAGGAAGGCCGGCGAGAATCTGGTGGGTGAACTTGAACAGCGCCATGTCCGGTCGGCCCCACGGGCCGTATACCGTAAAGAACCGCAGGCCGGTAGTCGGCAGGCGATACAGATGGCTGTAAGTGTGCGCCATCAGCTCGTTGGCTTTTTTGGTGGCGGCGTAAATGCTCACCGGGTGGTCGACGTTGTCGTGCACGGAAAACGGCATTTTGGTGTTCGAGCCGTACACCGAGCTGCTGGAAGCGTAGACCAGGTGCTCGACCCCATTGTGCCGACAACCTTCGAGGATGTGCATGAAGCCCATCAGATTGGTGTCGACGTAAGCGTTGGGGTTTTCCAGTGAGTAGCGCACCCCCGCCTGGGCGGCCAGGTTGACCACGCGGTCGGGACGCTGGCTGGCGAATAGCGCCGCAATGCCCTCACGGTCTTCCAGATCGATACGGATATCGGTAAACGCCGGGTATTTGAGCGTGCGCGCCAGTCGCGCTTCTTTCAGCGACGGATCGTAATAATCGTTGAGGTTGTCGATGCCGATCACGGTATCGCCGCGCTCCAGCAGTCGCAGCGCCAGCGCACTACCGATAAACCCCGCCGCACCTGTAATCAGAACTTTCATAGTGTTTCCCGAAGTTATTGAAAGCGTTAAAGCCGCCCGTCCACCGCGCTGCGCGGCAGCACGTGTTTGACGTCATAAATGACGCCGCCCGGCTTGCCAAAAATACGAATACCGGCTTCGCCCAGTTGAATGAATTCCCGATGCGCCACTGCCACCACTACGGCTTCGTAGCAGCCATGCCGGGGCTCGGCGACAGGCGCTATGGCGTATTCACGTTGCGCATCGGCGGGGTCGACCCATGGGTCGTGCACGTCCACCGCCGCGCCCCATTCCTGCAAGGCGCGTATCAAGTCGACCACACCGCTGTTGCGCAGATCGGGGCAGTTCTCTTTAAAGGCCAGCCCCAGCACCAGGATGCGCGCATCGCACACCGGCAGATGCGCGCGACTCATCAGCCGGCACACCTGCCCGGCAATATAGCTGCCCATCGTATCATTGATGCGCCTGCCGGCGAGTATCACCTCGGCGTGGTGGCCAAGCTCCTCGGCTTTATGCGTCAAGTAATAGGGGTCCACCCCCACGCAATGCCCGCCCACCAGCCCGGGTCGAAAGGGCAAAAAGTTCCACTTGGTGGCGGCGGCCTCCAGTACTTCCTGGGTATCGATACCCAGGCGGTTGCAGATCACCGCCAGCTCGTTAACCAGGGCGATGTTCAGATCGCGCTGGGTGTTCTCAATGACTTTGGCCGCTTCGGCCACACGGATGCTGGCGGCCTTATGGGTACCGGCCGGAACAATGCGACAATACAGCGCATCGACAAAATCCGCGGCCGCGGCTGTGGAACCGGAGGTCACTTTGACGATGCCATCCAGTCGGTGCTGGCGATCACCCGGATTGATTCTTTCCGGGCTGTAGCCGGCAAAAAAATCGCGGTTGAACACCAGGCCGGAAGCCTGTTCGATCAGCGGCACACAGACCTCTTCGGTCGCACCCGGGTAAACCGTGGATTCAACAATCACCACACCGCCGCGCAGAAGGTGAGCACCCACCAATCGGCTGGCGGCCCGCAGCGCGCCAAGATCCGGTCGTTTGTGGCGGTCCACGGGCGTCGGCACGGTGATAATGAACACGTTGCACTCTGCCAGTGCCGCTGCTGTCGCCGTGAGTTGCAACTGTGCGGCGGCAGCCAGTTCGTCCGCTCCAACCTCCAGTGTACTGTCATGCCCAGCAAGCAGCTGCTCGACTCGCGTGCTATCGACATCGAAGCCGACCGTCGGCCACTGGCGTGCGAAGGCCACCGCCAGCGGTAGACCGACATAGCCCAGACCAATGACGCCGATCTTCGCATCTTCCACGTTCAGCACAGATTTTCCTGGATAGTGAAGCGCACAGCGCTGCGCCCGCAATCACGCGGCAGCCACCGCCGCAGCACCCTGGTTGTCCGCCGCGAAGGTCTCGCCGGGTATATGTAATTGACGCGCGCTCGGCGCACCTGCGGCGGCGGCGAGGCTACTGGAACAACCCCTTGAACTGGTCTCCGAATTTTTTCTCTAGTTTTTTCTCCAGCTTTTTCTCCACCTTCTGCTTGATCTCCTTGCCGGCCGACTCCTGCATCATCTTATCGAGACGCACCTGATATTTGGGTTTGGCAAAGGTCCCGGTGATACCAACCGGAATGGCGATACCTTTAACATCCTCGAGCCCCTTACCGCCCTGGCCTTTCAGGGTGTCGACCACCTTAGTGGTCAACAGATAGTCGAGGCTTTGCGTGTTTAGATCAACCGTACCCTCGCCCTGCACCCGCAACAGCGGGCTTTTGGCCAACAGGTCGCGGTTGTCGATCACACCACCGGTGACCGTGGCGGTTGCGGTCATCTCCGAGAAGTCGGTCTGGTTGGGGCCTTGCTCCTGGGGCGCCGGCTGGCCCTTGAGCTGTGCCGCGGCACGCCGGATCAGGGCAGCCAGATTGAAACCCTTGACGGCGCCGTCGGTAAAGGCCAGATCCAGCTTGCCGTTGAGGCTTTTCTTCAGCGCTTCGGGCGTCTGCCCGACAGCGTTCAACGTAACATGGGCGCGCGTGATGCCGGTGAGCCTGTCCGCGCCCTGAAGGTCTTTCAGCAACGGCCCGATCTTGACATCGACCAGCTTCTCGTTCAAAGAAATTTTCGGTTGCGCGCCGCGTACATCCAGCCCCAGGTTGCCCTCATAGCGACCGCCATAGAGTTTCGCCTGCGCCGGCTGCAAACGCAGCTGTCCACCCTTGGCGGTCAACTTCATGAGGATATCGCGGCTGGTCAGGCGGGACACCTTGAGCTGGCCGATGCTCAGGGCGCCGTCGAGATTCAGGTTGCGCAGGGTGTCCACCGGAAACAGTTCGGCCCCGGCCACCGCAGCGGCGGTGGGCGTGACCGGCGGCGTCGGTTGATCGCCGGCGGGCGGCAGATAACGATCGGCGTCGATGCCGTCAAGATGCAGCTTGAAGCCAATCGCCGGTTGAGCGAAGTGACTGACGGTGGCATTGCCGGTGAGCGTGGAATCATCCAACTGCACGCGCAACTCGGAAAGCTGCGCCGCCTCGGCGCTCGCCGCCAGCTTGAGGCTGGCCTCGGCCTTGCCGAGCACCGCCTTGTCGGCTGGCTCGGGCGGCGCGGCGCCTAACGCGGCGATCAGTTTGCGCGGCACAAACGGATCGACGTGGATAGCCGCCTTGACGGCCGGCTGCGTAAATAGCTGCTCGCCGCTGATCGCCGCGCGCAGCTTCATCCCCAGTAACTGCGCCACCAGGTCCGGCACCTGCAAAGCACCGCTCTGCAGGTCGAGTTCGGCGTTGAAATCCGCCTGCGAGGCCAGCGCGCCGCCGGGCAGGCCGCCGCCTTTAAGATCGGTGGTGAGTTCAGCTCCCGCCAGGGTGAGCTTCTGCCTGTCTTCGGACAATGTCGCCCGTCCGGCAAATGTGACCGGCCCCTTAACCGGCGGCTCGGCGACATCCAACTGCAGCGACATATCCACCGGCACCGTCGCCCCGGGCGCGATGGCGCCGACGCGCAGATTCAAACCGGCGACGCGATAATGCTTGCCCTGCTGTGCGTCGTCATAGCGCAGCGACGCATCACTGATATCCACGCCGCCGATCGCCAGGCCGGCCAGGGCCATACGCCCGTCCGAGCCTGCGCTCTCCGGCGGCGCCTCGGCACCGGCCGCGCTCAGGTCGGCCCAATTCGTCTTGCCATCGGCGCGTGTTTCCAGCGACAGCCGCAAACCATCGAGGATCACCGTATCCATTTCCACCTTACGGGCGAGCAGCGGCAGCAACTTGATGCGAATGCTGACGCGATCAACGGCGGCAAACGGTCGCTCGGAAAAACCCGGTGCATTGGCCAGGCGCGTCGGCCCGACCTCAACGGCCAACCAGGGAAACACCGACAGGCTCAGATCGCCCTCCATGGTCAGTTTGCGCCCGGTGCGGGCTTCGACCGCCGCGGCGATATCGCTTTTATAGTCGTTGGGATCCACCACCAGCGGCACAATCAGCACCGCCAGTACGACGAGCACCACCAGTATGCCGATCAGCCAGGCAAGCGCGCGAAACACCTTATTCATAGGGGATCCCTGCTGCGAATTGGAGCGGGTGATGGGAATCGAACCCACGTTTGAAGCTTGGGAAGCTCCAGTTCTACCATTGAACTACACCCGCAAAGAATAATTCTCAAGAGTCTACAAAATAACACCTGGAAGTATAACCACATTCCTGAAGGAGAATGGAAGCATCAGGAATCGGACCCGCCGCCGGTAGCGGCTTTCTCAGCGGTTTTACGTGTGCCCCCCGACAAAAAAAACGGCCACCTTACCGGCGGCCGCTTTCTCGTTTCTGCTGAATCTACAGATTTTCAGTTTCGGTTCCTCGCTAGTCCGACCAACCCAAGGAGACCGGAGATAAATAACCACACCGCCGCGGGGATTGGAACCGCTCCAACCCAGGCGCTGTCATTCCCGTTCAGCCCGGTACTGAGGAAGTGGGCAGCGGACAAGAAGGGACCGCCTGCACCGCCACCTGGCGCACTCAGAAAACGGAACGAGTCCGCCGTAATAGACTCGGTCGAGGTAATATTATAAATCACGGTTTCACCGCCATTCCACCTAGAGGCGCCAGTCCCTGGCGGGGGTGGAAAATTGAGATTGATATCAAATTTACCGTCGCCGTCCGCTTGAAAAGCATCAACACCGACAAATATACCGTTATTGCCGCCACCCGCGGCTGCAGGACCGGTTGAACTGGCGGAATTGTATGCGAATGCCAGCTGAGTGAGATCCAGGGTAGGATCGAAATTGAAATACAGCTCATCGACATCAGCGCCGCCCACAGTGGGGGACACGCTCATCGTCAGGGTAACGGAGCCGGGAGTATTGCCATCGTCAAAAGTGGCTGTAAGGTAGGGCGCGCCGCCGTCGGGCGCAACAGACCCGGTACTGAACACCTGACCATAGTTCAAACTCAATGTATTGGCTTGGGCAGGCAGGATAACGGAGGCGCTGATCAGCGCCGCAAGCCCTAAACAACATTTGCCAGTCGCGGTAAAACCCATGACCTCTCTCCCATGAGGATATGATTTTCTAGGTCTGCACTACGCTTACTAGACCAAGCTAAGTTATGCCCATTTTTGGAACTTCTAGCAAGATGCGTACCCCTCTTTTAAGTTCTACGAATTCAACGCGCTACAGCACGAAATTTTTTCATACGAGAAATTATGACAAGAAATTCGACGCGATCCGCGCTTGTATTACCCGGATAAAGACTTATAACCATATCTACTACAATGAGTTAAGCTAGACTCTAGGGCTGAGGGGGAGGTGTAAACTTTTTCGTCACAACCCTAACGAAATATTAACGAGCAAGCATTTTAATCTAGAAAGTACTGGCAAAGCGTCGAAGGCCGTGAATCGTGTAGATCGTCCAGCCGCAGCAGTAATCGGCATAGTCCCCATGGCCGGGCGCGCCACTCGCCTGCCTGGCCTGTCGTGCAGCAAGGAAATCCTCCCGGTGGCTTTCAGCGCCGCCTCGGTTACAGCAGCCCCGCAGCCACAGGCGGTGTGCGAACACGTACTGACCAGCATGCAGCGCTGCGGTATCCGCGAGGTGTACCTGGTCATACGCGACGGCAAATGGGATATCCCGGCGCATCTCGGTGATGGCTCGCAACTGGGGCTGCAGCTGGCCTATCTGATGATGGGTCTGCCGTGGGGGGCGCCCTACAGCGTCGATCAGGCCTATGCCTTTGCGCGCGACCGGCGTGTGGCGCTGGGTTTTCCGGACATGTGTTTTGCTGATCACGACGTTTTCAGGCGTACGCTGGCGCATCAGGAAGCCTCCGGCGCCGACGTCGTCCTGGGCATTTTTCCCGCCGCTCGCCCGGACAAAGTCGACATGGTCGAGATTGATAAAAATCATCATGTTAAAGAAATACTTATCAAGCCGGGAGCGACCCGTTTGCGGCACACCTGGGGGCTGGCCGTATGGACACCCGCCTTCACCGAATTCTTGCACACCTTTCTGCTCTCGCACCGCCTCCACGCCGAACGGGCCCCCGAACTGTTTTTGGGGGATGTCATCCGCGCCGGCATCGGGGCGGGTCTGAACGTCCAGGGCGTCGAAGCCTCGAAGCAGGCGTACCTGGATATCGGCACGCCGGAAGATCTGGCCAAGGCGGCGGGCAGCGACCCGGAGCAGGCGCAATGAACGGCCGGAACTCAACGGCGCAATTGTGCTCCAAGGAGTCATCCTCCGCAGCGTCGCGCGCCACCGCACAGGGTCGCTTTCAGCTTCGGATCGGCCACACAGGTATGGCCTGTTCGTGTATGCTGACAGGCATCGAATGCCCCATAGCTTATATAGAGGATAGGTAAAATGTTCACCACCAAGACCGCTCGCCGCCCGGCCTCGAGGCTGTTGGCGCTGACCACCGTCACCGCCCTGACCCTGGCCGGCTGCCAGACCACCGACCCCTACACCGGACAGCAGAAAACCGGCAATACCACCATCGGCGCCGGTATTGGCGCGCTGGGCGGTGCGGTCGCGGGGGCGATACTCAGCGGCGGCAAGCGCAAGGGCGTGCTGATCGGGGCCGGCGTGGGCGCGCTGACCGGTGCGGCGGTCGGCGACTATATGGACAAAGAAGAGGCCAAACTGCGCACCCGCCTGCAGGGCACCGGGGTGAGCGTGACCCGCAGCGGCGATTCAATCATCCTTAACATGCCCAGCAACATCACCTTCGCCACCAATGCCAGCAGCGTGGTGTCGGGCTTTTATCCGGTGCTGAATTCCGTCGCGCTGGTGATCAATGAGTATGAAAAAACCTATGTCGATGTCATCGGCCACACCGACAGCACCGGCGCTGAGGCCTATAATCAACGCCTTTCCGAGGCCCGTGCCAGCAGCGTAGCGCGCTATCTGGAGAGCCAGCAGGTGCTCCCCCAGCGCATCATCACCCAGGGCCTGGGCGAAAGCTCACCGGTCGCCACCAATGCTACGGCCGAAGGCCGCGCCTTGAATCGGCGGGTGGAAATCCACCTGACACCGCTGACCTGAGCGCCTCACCAGGATAACAAAGCCCCGCGGGGCGCCGCTCCGCGGCGCCTCATGATTGACAGCGTGATGGATGAGGCCGGACCGCTTAGGCAGTCCGCCCCACGCCGGGTGACCGATAGTGAACCGCTGGATTTGCTACCCTTGCACCGCTGAGGCTGCGAACATGTGCGCGATCTGCGCATCAAAGCGCTCCAGCAGGCGGTTACGCCTCAGTTTCAGCGTCGGCGTCAGCAGATCATTGTCCACCGTCCAGGGCTCCAGGGTCAAAATGACCCGGCGCACGCGGGCAAACCCCGGGAACGCGCCTAACTGAGCCTGCACGCGCGCCAGCACTTTTTTCTGCAGGCGCTGATGGTGCAGATGCTCGGGGACGTACGGGTCCAGGCCCAGCTCTTTGGCGAACCCGAACCAGCGCTCCGGATTCACCACCAGCACGGCGCCGAGACAGGGCTGTCCTTCACCCACCACCAGCGCTTGATCGAACAGCTGATCGTAGCAAATGGCCTCCTCCATGTCGGCGGGGGGGATTTTCTCGCCATTGGACATCACCAGGATATCTTTGAGACGTCCGGTGATATAGAGCCGGCCCGCTTCGATACGCGCCTGATCACCGGTGTGCAACCAGCCCTCCGGGTCGATCAGGTCGGCGGTGGCGGCATGGTTGTTCCAGTAGCCGAGCATCGCCCCCGGCGTTTTGACCAGCAATTCCTGATGATCGCCGATACGCACTTCGATCCCGCGCAACGGCGCGCCGACGCTGGCCGGATCGTTGTTGCCGGGCAGATTGACGCTGATAACAGGGGCGGTTTCGGTCAGGCCATAGCCCTGGAGGATTTCCAGACCCAGCCCGATGAACGTGCGCGCCACGCGACAAGACAGGGGCGCACCGCCGCTGACCGCGTAGCGCAGATTACCACCGAGCCTGGCGGTCACTTGCTCGCCGACCCGCCGGCGCAGGAGGGGATTGAACAACAGGTCCGGGCCCCACATGGCCCGTCCCTGACGGTACAAAAAGTCCCGCCAACCGGTGGCCACCGCAGCCCGGAACAGGCCGCGCACCAAGCGCGGCTGCGCTTCCAGACGATCCAAAACGCGGCTGTAGAGGCGCTCGAAAATTCGCGGCACGGCGATCAGCACCGTCGGCTTTATCTGCACCAGATCGTCGGCCAGTAGGGCGACCGAGCGCGCGTGCGCCACCGCCGCCCCTGCCATCATGGGCAGGTAATAGCCGGCGGTCCGCTCCAGGGTGTGGGAGAGCGGCAGGAAGGACAGAAACAGATCCTGAGGGTAGACATCAATCGAGGCCAGGACGGCGTGCGCCACCGAGAGTATATTATAGTGGCTGAGCATCACGCCCTTGGGACGACCGGTGGTGCCTGAGGTATAGACGATGGACGCCAACGCGTGCGTCTGGCCGGCGCGGCGCGGTCGTGGCAGCGCACGCTCGGGCAGCCAGTCGACGATAAATCGCAGGCGCGCGTCCTCGGCCAGCGCGGCGGCCATCTCCGGCGGCTCGGGCGTGTCGCGGATAATAATACGGTGCAGCATCTCGTTGTCGGCGAGCGCCGGCGCCAGTTTGCGCCACTGGGCCAGGTTCTGCAGCAGCAATAAGCGCACCGCGGCGTCCTTGAGGATATAGGCAATATTATCCGGACGGTCTTCGGTATAAAGCGGCACCGACACCAGACCCTCACCGAGCACCGCCTGATCAAAACACACCCAGCCGACGCTGTTACGCAGGCGGATAGCGGCCCGCTCGCCGGCTTCCAGGCCCTCGGCGGCGAGCGCCGCACGCCAGCGCGCCACCCGCGCCGCCATATCCTGCCAGCTCAGGTCGACCCAGCCCGGCACGGCAGCATCGTAGTAACGGTAGGCGGTCGCTTGCGGGCTGCGCCTGTGGCGTTCATGGAACAGGCCGTCGAGGGTGAGCGCCGTTTCGACGTTGATCAGGTCTTCCTGCAAGTCTTGCATAACCCGTTATTTGTGCATGTAATCTACGTTATTGCAACTTTTCGGGTAGAATATGGCGGCATGGAACTGATGATCAACGGCCAATCAGAGCAGCTGCCGGAAGGGCTCAACGCCACCGGTCTGATCGCGCACCTGGGCCTGCAGGCGCAACGGCTGGCGCTGGAGGTCAACCGCGAAATCGTGCCGCGCAGCCGCTTTGACAGCCACTATTTTAATCCCGGCGACTGCGTCGAGATCGTACGCGCCATCGGCGGCGGTGGCCGCTGAACAGGAGCAAGACATGTCCACAGTGATGCAAACCGCAAGTCCGGCCAGCACCGATCCACTGATAATCGACGGTCTCGCCTATCAGTCCCGCCTGCTGGTGGGCACCGGCAAATACCGCGACCTGGACCAAACCCGGCAGGCGATCGAGGCCAGCGGCGCGCAAATCATCACCGTTGCCATTCGCCGCACCAACATCGGTCAGAGCAGCGACGAGCCCAATCTGTTGGAGGTGCTGCCGGCGGATCGCTACACCTATTTGCCCAACACCGCCGGCTGCTACAGCGCCGCTGAGGCGGTACGCACCTGTCGCCTGGCGCGCGAGCTGCTGGACGGCCATACGCTGGTAAAACTGGAAGTCCTGGGCGACGAAAAAACGCTGTTTCCGGACATAGTGCAGACCCTGGAGGCGGCCGCCACGCTGATCGCCGAGGGCTTCCGGGTCATGGTCTATACCAACGACGATCCGATCATCGCCAAACGCCTGGAAGACATGGGCTGCGTGGCCGTCATGCCGCTGGCCGCCCCTATCGGTTCCGGCCTGGGTATCCGCAATCCGCATAATATTCAGACTATTATCGAAAACGCCACGGTGCCGATTCTGGTCGACGCCGGGGTCGGCTGCGCCTCGGATGCCGCCATTGCCATGGAGCTGGGGTGTGACGGGGTACTGATGAACACGGCCATCGCCGGCGCCAGCAATCCGCTGCTGATGGCCTCGGCAATGAAAAAAGCCATCGAGGCCGGGCGCGAGTCCTGGCTCGCCGGCCGGATTCCGAAAAAACGCTTTGCCAGCGCCTCTTCGCCCGTTGACGGAACCTTTTTCTAGCCCCGCCCGCCCGGCCCGGCGGATCCGCTCCTTCGTTCGCCGCGAAGGGCGGCTGACGCGCGGCCAGCAAAACGCGCTGCAACGACTCTGGCCGCATTACGGGTTGGCGGCGGATCAGCGCCTGGACGCCGAGGTCAGTTTCGGGCGCCGCGCACCGCTGACGCTGGAGATCGGCTTCGGCAATGGCGCCAGTCTGGCGGCCATGGCCGCCGCCCAGCCGGAGCACGATTTTATCGGCATCGAAGTCCACCGCCCGGGGGTGGGCCAATTGCTGAACGCCCTGGCGGCGGGTGGGCTCGGCAATGTGCGCGTATTCTGCCACGACGCCGTCGAGATCCTCTCCGGTTGTCTTGACGAACACAGCCTGGATCGGGTGCTGTTGCTGTTTCCCGACCCCTGGCCGAAAAAAAAACACCACAAACGGCGTATCCTGCAGGCGGATTTCGTTACCCTGCTGGGGCGCAAACTGAAACCCGGCGGCCTGCTGCACCTGGCCACCGACTGGCAGCCCTATGCCGATCACATGCAGGCGGTGATGGGCGCCGCGCCCGAATTTTGCCGCCATGGCGGCCCCCTGGAGCGCCACAGCCACACCCCGCGTCCGCCGACCAAATTCGAGGCGCGCGGACGGCGGCTGGGGCACGCGGTGACGGATATGATCTACCGGCGCGCGCCCTAGCCCGGCTTCCCGAGCGACAATAACCCAAGTAAAATAAACACTAAATATATATTCAAGTTGTCGACTCAGCGGCAAAATGGTTCAATACGCCGTTTCGGACGCCGCCCGGCTTGTCGCACTGTCTGCCGGGGATCGCGCGACTAACTTCAAGCATTCAGGCGCTGTGTCTGCACCGTTCAGGCAGGGCGCTCAACACTTTTCCGCTTTTTGAGCTTTGAGGAGATTGGCATGTCCCAGAAACACCCAGTGATCGCCGTAACGGGGTCTTCAGGCGCCGGCACCACGACTGTCAAGGTGGCTTTTGAGCACATTTTCCGCCGCGAAGGCGTCAACCCGGCTGTCATCGAAGGCGACAGCTACCACCGCTATGACCGCGCCGCCATGAAAGAGGCCATGAACCGGGCGGAAGCGGAAAATAACCGTACCTTCAGCCATTTCGGTCCCGAAGCCAATCTGTTCGAAAAGTTGGCCGACACCTTCAAGACCTACTCCGAAACCGGCGGCTGCGAGCGCCGCTATTACCTGCACAGCGAGGAGGAAGCCGAGCCGTTCGGACAGGCACCGGGTGAATTCACGCCCTGGGAAGCCATCCCTCCCGGCACCGATCTGCTGTTCTACGAAGGCCTGCACGGCGGTGCCGTGGATGGCTCCGTAAATGTGGCTCAGTTTGTCGACCTGCTGATCGGTGTGGTGCCGATCGTCAACCTGGAGTGGATACAGAAAATCCACCGTGACTGCGCCCAGCGCGGCTATTCCGCCGAAGCGGTCACCGACACTATCCTGCGGCGCATGCACGACTATGTGCACTACATCACGCCGCAGTTCTCGCGCACCGATATCAACTTCCAGCGCGTACCCACGGTCGATACCTCCAACCCGTTTATCGCCCGCGATATCCCCACGCCCGATGAGAGTTTTGTCGTCATCCGCTTTCGCGATCCGAACAAACTGGAGGTCAATTTTCCCCACCTGCTGAGCATGCTCGACGCATCGTTCATGTCGCGGCGCAACTCGCTGGTGGTGCCCGGCGGTAAAATGGGCTTTGCCATGGAGATCATTCTGGCGCCGATTATCGAGCGCATGATGGACAGCCGCAAAAGCAGTTGATTCAAACCCTTTAGTCGCAGAAAAGCCCGGGGCGCTCAGCCTGTAGCTGTCGCCCTTTTTTGTTGCCGGTATGTGTGTATGAGTGACAGTCACCGTTTTTTGCTCGGCCATGCGCAGGCCGCCGACTGGCAGGAAGCTGTCGCCGGTTGTCTGGCGCAGCTCGGCGAGATTACGCCGGCGGCCAACCTGGGGTTTATCTACGCCAGCGACAGCCACGCCAACGAGCTGCAACTCATTGTCGAACGTTTGCGCGCAGCCACCGGTGTAGCGCACTGGAGCGGCACCGTGGGCATCGGTGTCTGCGCCACTGATCGCGAATACCATCAGGTTCCGGCGCTGGCGGTGATGATCGGCCGTTTTCCCGCCAACAGCTTCAAACTACTGAACTTCTACGGGCGTGCCGCCGACCATCTGCCGGCCACCTGGGATCCCTGGCTTCAAGCATCACCCACGCATGTGGCGGTGCTGCACGGCGACCCTACCAACGGCATGCTGCCGGAACTGATGAAGCAGTTGCATGGCGAACTGCCGGGCGGTTATCTGGTCGGCGGACTCAGCTCGTCGCAAGGCAGCCATCCGCAGATCGCCGACGAACTGCTCGAAAACGGGCTATCCGGTGTGGTCTTCAACAGCACGGTGAACGTCGCCACGGCGCTCAGCCAGGGGTGCAGCCCGATCGCCGAGAAGCGCACCATCACCGACTGCAATGACAACATCGTCAACTACATCGACCAACGCCCGGCGCTGGATGTCTTCAAGGAGGATATCGGCGAAATTCTCGCCCGTGATCTGAATCGCGCCGCCGGTTATATTTTCGCCGGCCTGCCGGTGGCGGGCTCGGACACCGGCGACTATCTGGTGCGCAACCTTATCGGTATCGACAGCGTCGGCAAACGCATTGCCATCGGCGATCAGTTGCACCCCGGCCAGAAAATCCAGTTTTGCCGTCGTGACAGCAAAACCGCCCGCGACGATATGCAGCGCATGCTCGATGAGTTGAAAACCCGGCTGCGCGGAGCGGTCCCTCGCGGCGGTCTGTACCACTCCTGCCTGGGCCGCGGCGAGGACCTGTTCGGCGGCGATTCGGCGGAAATCAAAATGATTCACGCAACGCTGGGTGATTTTCCGTTGGTCGGCTTTTTCGCCAACGGGGAAATTTTCAATCAGCGGCTGTACGGGTACACGGGTGTGCTCACCCTGTTCCTCTGACCATCGATGCCACACGCTGAGCAGCTCCACACATCCTCCTTCACGCCCCTGGCACGCCTCGGTGTCCTTCTGACGGCGGCATTTTTTTTAACCGCCTGCGCGCTCTACGCGAGGGCGCCTGACCAACCCCAGGCCGGGGTGGACGAACAGCTGCTGCTGAGCCTGTCCCGGCAGCCGCTGGACTATACCCACCAGGTCCGCCCGATCCTGGAGCGCCGCTGCGTGGTCTGTCACGGCTGTTACGACGCGCCCTGCCAGTTGAAGCTCTCATCCATGGACGGGCTGCTGCGCGGTGCCAGCAAACTGAAAGTCTATGACGGGGCGCGCATCACCGGCGATCAGCCGACCCGGCTGGGCATCGACGCAAAGACGCCCGCCGAGTGGCGCGACAAAGGTTTTTTCCCGGTCATCGACAGCAGCGCCGCAACACCTCGGGAGCGGCTGCAAGGCTCGGTCATGTACCAGCTGTTGCGCTTGAAACAGCGCCACCCTCAACCGCGCCTAGGGCGGTTGCCGGATGAGTTCACGCTGGACCTGAACCGCGAACAGATGTGCACCGGCCGCGAGGAGTTCGAAGACTACGCCCGGGAACATCAACGCTGGGGGATGCCCTACGCCATGCCCAATCTCAGCGACGACGAATACCGAACCCTGTCCCAGTGGCTGGCCCAGGGGGCGCCGGTGGTAGCGCCGCCGGGGCCGTCGGCGGCCAGCCGTAAGCAGATTGCCGCCTGGGAGCGCTTTTTCAACCATCAGGGACTGAAACAACGCCTGGTCAGCCGCTATCTTTACGAGCATTTGTTTATCGGTCACCTGCACCTGGCAGGCGCACCGCCGCGTGAGTTTTTCCGCCTGGTCCGCTCACACACCCCACCCGGGGAGCCCATCGATGAAATTCCCACCACTCGCCCGTACGATGACCCCGGCGCCGCGCCCTTCTATTACCGTCTGCGACCCTACCTGGCCTCGATCGTCGCCAAGAATCACGTCGTCTACGAACTGTCTCCGGCCAGGATGGCGCGCTTCAAGAGCCTGTTCCTGGACCCCGACTACACCGTGGACGAGTTGCCCGGCTACGCGCCGAAAGTCGCCGCCAACCCGTTCAAGGCGTTTGCGCTCATTCCGCCGCAGGCGCGTTACCGCTTTATGCTCGACGATGCGCGCTTTTTTATCGAAGGTTTCATCAAAGGCCCGGTGTGCCGCGGCCAGATCGCACTGAACGTGATCGCGGATAATTTCTGGGTGTTGTTTTTCGACCCCGACCGCGAGCTCATGACGCTCGATCAAGCGTTCCTCGCCCGCGAGTCCAACGAGTTGGAGATGCCCAACGAGCGCGGCGATACCTTGCGTCTGTTCGCCGCCTGGACCAAGTACTGGCGCCAGCTCACCGATTACATGAACGCCAAGCAGGCCTATTACGAACGCCTGCCGCAGCGCTCGCTCGCCGAGGCGATGGACTTTATCTGGGACGGCAACGGCGAGAATCCCAACGCGGCCCTGACCGTGTTCCGCCACTTTGACAGCGCCTCGGTGGAGTACGGCCTGGCGGGCGACTACCCGCAAACCGCCTGGGTTATTGATTACCCGGTGTTCGAGCGCATCCACTACCTGCTGGTGGCCGGATTCAATGTCTACGGCAATGTCGGCCACCAGGTGAATACACGCCTGTATATGGACTTTCTGCGCATGGAGGGCGAGGATCATTTTCTCGCCTTTCTTCCGGTCAGCGACCGCAAGCGGATCCGCGACTCCTGGTACACGGGGCTGCGCTCCGAGCTGAAGGAGCTGCTTGCCGAACCGAGCGGCTGGCTGCAGGTTGAAGCGGTGACCGGATATCACAGCGCCGATCCCCAGAAAGAACTGTACCAGGCGATCGAAAAACACCTGGGTCCGGCAGCCGGCCCGCCGGACCCGATTAACCGCTGCCCGGAGCGTCCGTGCCGCGTGCAAAGCCAGGGCGAGGTGGCCACCGCCGATCGCGCCATGGCGCGTATCGCGGCGCTCAAGGGCCGCGACCTGGATGTCATTCCCGATCTGGCATTTCTACGCGTGCGTCGCGCCGACGACCAACCCGCCCTCGCCTACACCCTGATCCACAACAAAGCCTACAAAACCATCTCGGCGATGTTTTCACCTTTGCAAAACGACGCTCAGCGCGATCAGGAGAACGACACGCTGACCGTTCTCAAAGGGCTGCACGGTGCGTACCCGAATTTCTTTTTCGATGTCTCTCTGGATGACCTGGATGAGTTCACCCGCCTCTACAGCGGCGTGCACAACAGCGCCGACCACGCGCGCTTTGCCGCCCGTTTCGGTGTCCGTCGCAGCAACCCGCGTTTCTGGCAGGTGGCCGACTGGTTTCAGGACAACTACGCCCAAGCCCTGACGCAGCGCGGGGGCCTGCTGGATCTCAACCGTTACCGAAATCACTGAACCAAGAAAAAGCGCCAAAAAGCAGACGCCCGAACACCGACCGTCTTGCAGATCGGCGCGGACGTTCTATACTGCTGTGCAGGTCACCGCCACAGCGGCCGCCGGTCTGTATCCCGGTGCGAGAGCAAGGAGCGTGCAACATGATCGTGACCACGACCGATCCGATCACCGGCAATAAGGTGGCGGACCTTGAGCATCATCCGTATCTTATCGAGGGCGCGGGCATGGCCGCCATGAAAATCTATTTTGAATCAGAAGACACCAAGCAGGCCTACCTGCTGTCTCTGCAAGAGGATAATGATGGCTGGTACGGCGATGACGACCCTGGCGACCGATTCTGAACCGATATGCACTACCTGATGGAACATATTGACCGTTACCTGATGGCGTGCCGCGAATTGACCGCCTTCTGCGCCCAGAACGGCTGGATCGACAACAAAACCCTCGATTATGAAATTCTCGAACAGAACGACCGCTATGTGCTGGCGTTCGTGCAGTTTGATGAGATTCTCATGGAGGGCGGCGGTAGCATCGCCAGTCGCATTCCCCATCAGGGGCGGCTGCGACTGACGCTGGATCGCTACGGGCAGGTGGCGCGCACGGAGTTGTTATGACGCTTACATGGAAACGAAGCCTTTCTCGCGCAAGCGCCGCACTTCGTCGGGACCGTAAGGCACCTGACGCAGGAAAGCCGGCACTTGGTTCGGTTGAATACCGTAATTGTCCATCTGCGTGCGGCAGATGCTGATATCCACAGCGCCGAGCGCGGCCAGTTTGGCGGCCCGATCGACGATGTCCTTGTATTGCTCGTAGTTGCGTAGTGCGAAAAACTCGACTTCCTCGCCGTGCAGCACCAGCGATACCAGCGGCCGCTCGCCCTCGCTGAGCGGACGATCCAGCAACTGCTCGACACGATCGAACAGCAACTCCATTTCCGCCACGCTGCCGAGCCTGATATCGGCCAGCAGGTTATAGGCCGGCTGAGCGTTCGGGGCAATCGCCTCGGGCTGATGCTGCACCGCCACTGCGCGCGGTGCCGGCGCCGGCGATTGCGGCAGCAGGCGCAGGGCCGCCACCCAGAACACCCCGATGGCGACCAGCAGAATCAACAAACTACGCCCTATCATGCTATCACGTCCTCGACCACCACCCGCTCAGCCTGGAAAAATCCGTCGGCAGCATAGCACGGGCACTTAGGCTACAATGCCCGATTTTGACATAAATGATAGGTACAATGGACGCATTTCCCCGCCAATTGGATAACCGCGCACGTCGTCAGGTGGCTGGCTGGCTGCTACTTTGCTGCACGATGATCTTTGCCATGGTGGTGCTGGGTGGGCTTACGCGGCTGACCGGCTCGGGCCTGTCAATGGTCGAGTGGGACCCCATTTTCGGCGTACTGCCACCGCTAGAACAGAGCGCCTGGGAACGTGTTTTTACTAAATACCGCGCATCACCCGAATACCGCAAAATCAATGTCGGCATGGATCTGCAGGGATTCAAATCGATCTATTGGTTCGAATACAGTCACCGCCTGCTCGGGCGCACAATCGGTACGGTGTTTTTACTGCCGTTTTTATACTTCCTGTTCAAGCGCAAGCTGACCGCGCGCCTGGCGCCGCGGCTGGGTTTCGCCTTTATCCTCGGCGCGCTGCAGGGGCTGCTCGGCTGGTACATGGTCAAGAGCGGGCTGGTCGACAATCCACACGTCAGTCAATATCGTCTGACCGCTCACCTCAGCCTGGCGCTGTTGATCTATGCCTATTTGCTCTGGTTGCTGTACGACCTGCTGTTGCCGCCGGCGGCGCCGGCGCAACCCACCCCGGGCCTGAAAAACGCCGCGAAACTCCTGCTCGGGCTGGTCGCCACCACGATCGTTTCCGGCGGCTTTGTCGCCGGCCTCAAAGCCGGTCACGCATACAACACTTTCCCCAAGATGGGCGATCAGTGGCTGCCGCCGGCCGGCTGGACGCTGCAACCGGGCTGGCGCAATCTGTTCGAAAACATCGCTACCGTACAGTTCGATCACCGTGTATTGGCCACTCTCACTTTCTGCACGGTGCTGCTGGTGTGGTTGAGCGCTCGGCGCCGAGCGCTGACAGCCAGTGCACGAACCGCGCTCGACCTGCTGATGCTGATGGCCGTGCTCCAGGTGTCACTGGGAATCGGGACGCTGTTGTTGCACGTGCCGGTGGCGCTCGCCGCGGCTCACCAGGCGGGCGCCCTACTAGTACTGACGCTGACCCTGCTGGTCGTTCACCGCCTGCACAAAGGCTGACAGCGCAAACCCGGCCTCGGCCGGGCTTGCGCTTCGGGCCTGGTGGCGTTTTATTTCAGACTGGAAAAATACGCCGCGAGGTTGTCGATATCGGCGTCGCTCAAGGGCTTGGCCATCGGTGACATCATCGGATCCTGGCGCTTGCCTTCCCTGAAGGCCTTCAACTGCTTGACCAGGTAGGCGTCTTTCTGACCGGCGAGATTCGGCCACATGGGGTTGGCGCTGACGCCCTTGGCGCCGTGACAGCCGGCACACACAGCGGCCTTCGCCTTGCCTGCGGCGGCATCGCCCGCCGCCAGGCTCACACTGGCGCCAAACAGAACACTGCTAGATAGAGCCGCTACCAATAACTTCTGCATAAATTTATCTCCACACCATCAGGACTGAAAACTTGGGCACCTATTCTCGCAAACCGGGAAGCCCCTGTAAATTAACCGCCCATCAGTATTTATTATTGTGAGATCAGAAGTTTATGAGTAGTATTGAGAACTGGCACAGGCGCGCCCCGCGCCGGTGACCGGGCTTGCAGGGATTGCAATGTGGATATAGACATTACCCAGGCAGAAACCGGTACGTCGCTCGACGGTAACAGCAGCCGCTGTGGCGGGCGTATTCTGCGCCAGTCGCGCGCCACTCTCGCGCCGCGCCACGGTCTGGAGCTGGCCGGCCCTCACGACATCGAATTCATCGAATTTGTACCCGCCCAGACTGTCGCCACCGCCCCGCGGACCACGCCCCCATGAGCTTGTCGGCCAAGGATCTGGTCAACGACACCCTGGAGCTGGTTTCTCTGCCAAGCGCGGTGATGCGCGCCATGGAGTTGCTCAATCACCCGGATTCCTCGGCCTCGGACATCGGCGAGATTATTGCCGAGGACCCGGCGCTCACGACGCGCCTGTTGAAAATCGTCAACAGCGCTTTTTACGGCTTTCCGTCGCGCATCGACACCGTCTCGCGCGCCATCACCATTGTCGGCACCCTGGAGCTGACCGATCTGGTGGTCGGTTCCAGCGCTATCGACGTGTTCGCCAAATTGCCCGATCCGCTGGTCAACCTGCAGAGCTTCTGGGAACACAGCCTGTACACGGGCATTGTCGCGCGGCTGCTCTCACGCCACCTGCGCGCGCCCAACACGGAACGCTGTTTCATTATGGGGTTGCTGCACGACATCGGTTCACTGGTCATGTACCAGCAGCAACCCGAGCTGTCGCGCCGGGCGCTGGAGGCGGCCAGAGACAAGTCGCTACCCCTGCCGAGCGCCGAACGGGATATTTTCGGTTTTGATCACGGCGAGGTTGGCGCCCAACTGATGCGCTGCTGGAACCTGCCCGCAGGCTTCCTGGAAACGGCGCGATACCACCACCAACCCTCTGCCGCCGAATGCTACCGCCTGGAAACGGCCACCATTCACCTCGCCGACGTCATCTCCGGCATGGCCCACGGCACCGCCAGCGGCACCGGCCAGGCAGCGGCGCTGGAGCCCGGCGCCTGGGAACTCGCCGGGCTAACGGTGGATATCATGGAACCGGTGGTGGCCGAAGCTGACGCCCAGTTCCAGGAAGCCTGCGCGGCGCTGCTGCCGCGGAGCCGGGCAGCCTGAGGCTTATACGATTTGCCACCCCCGCCGGCGTGCCAGCCAGGCGCCTTTCACGTAGCATTGCGAGGTGATCAAACAGCAGCCACAGTTCTGGCGGGACCCTCTGTTTCACGCCGCGCTCGGCGCCGCGCTGGCCTACTGGCTGGCGCTGTATCTGCTCACTCGCCCGAGCCCGGATTTCACCTGGCCACTGCGCCAACCGTGGCGCTTCCTCTACCCGGCGCTGCTCTACCCGCTGATCGAGGAACTGTTGTTTCGCGGACTGGTCCAGGATCTGGCCCACCGGCACCTCAAAGCCTGGACGCTCGGGCCGCTGAGCCACGCCAACCTTATCACCAGTGCACTATTTACCGCGCTGCACTTTATCAATCACCCACCGCTGTGGGCGGCCGCTGTATGGTTTCCCTCGCTGCTGTTCGGTTTTTTCAAAGATCGCACCGGAGGGCTGGCGGCGCCCATGGTGCTGCACGTATTTTATAACAGCGGCTATTTCTGGCTCTTTGGCGGCTGATGCCAACAACACCAGGCGTCTCGGCGAGCCCAACCCCACGTCGTTTATCGTCTGCCGCCGGTCTCAATATACCCACACACAAAGTCGGCGATCGCTCCAGGGTCGTTGAGATTCAATACCGGCAGCGAGGTCGGTATCGTCAGCGGCGCGTCGGTGGCGACGGCAATAACACTGCTGTCCTCGGGGAAAAGCGCCGGTTTGGCCAATGCGCCGCGAAACACTTCGATTTTGGGGAAGCTCACTTTTTTGAACCCTTCCACCAAAATCAGATCCAGGGCGTTATGGTCCAGACGCGAGAGCAGTTGATCAAGATCGGGTTCGCGCGCCTCGTCTTTATCGGTTATCAGCGCCTCGCACCGCGTCGAGGCGACCAACATCTGGCTGGCGCCGGCGCGCCGTAACCGGTAGCTGTCCTTGCCGGGTTTGTCGATATCAAAGCTGTGGTGGGCGTGCTTGATCATTCCGACGCGAATGCCGCGAGCGGTCAACAGCGGCAACAGCTTTATCAATAATGTGGTTTTACCCGCACCGCTGTACGCGGCGAAACCCACTAAGGGCTTGGAGGTTATGGTAAGCATGCGCCGAGTATAGCCTACCGGGCACTGCTACAATCAACCGGATCCGCGCTGGGCAGGAACGGCGCCGAGTAGCGGCGGACTCACATTCGGCCGGGAAACAATCATGGCAACAGACGACAACACAAGCGTTACCGCGGTCATACTCGCCGGCGGCATGGCGCGCCGTATGGGCGGACAGGACAAAGGCCTGATCGAACTCAACGGACGACCGATCGTCGAGTATATTATCGAGGCCCTCAGACCCCAGGCCGAGCATATTGTCATCAATGCAAACCGCAACCTGGCGCAATACGGTTGCTACGGCTACCCGGTGGTGGAAGATATTGTCTCTGAGTATTGCGGACCGCTCGCGGGCATGGCCAGCGGCCTGCGTGCCGCCACCGGTGATCGTATCGTCACGGTGCCCTGCGACTCGCCTTTCGTGCCGCCGATACTGGTCGAGAGATTGAACTCGGCATTAATGACAGGAGATATCGATCTCAGCGTCGCTCAAGACGGTCAACGCATGCAACCGGTGTTTACCATGTTGCGCCGGCGGCTGCTGCCCAGCCTGCTGGCCTATCTGGAAAATGGCGGGCGCAAAGTCGACACCTGGTATGCAAGCCACGCCACGGCGCTGGTCGATTTCTCCGATTGGCCGGAGACCTTTATCAATATAAATACGCCGCGGGATAAAGCTAGCGTGGAAAGCAAAATGTCGGCCCCGGCTGCCGGCATGCGCCCGGGTCGCTGAGCACGAAACGCACCGCTTGGCGCGGACACCGCCGGTGGTAGCACAGGCCTAGCGAGTGTCGGGCCAGGCCATGGGCTTGGTGGGTGCCGCACTCAGTGGGGCGTGGCGGTACCGGGGCGTACGGCAGCCTGTTGCCCCGCTTCGCCGGGGCGCGCCTCGGCCTGACCGCTCTTGACCTGTTCGTACCAGACGCTGTGGTGTTCTTTCATCCACTGCTCGTCAACATAACCCTTGCTCATACCTTGAAAGGTCCCTTTCAGGCCCAGCGTGCCCAGGTAGATATGGCCGAAGGAAATGGCGATCCAGATGACCGCCAACGAGGCATGTAGCACATTGGCCAACTGCATGGTCGCCCGTGTCTGGCCAAAGTTGGGGAAATCTAGCACCAGCCCGGAAACGCAGACGCCGATCAGGCCAAGCGTGGCAATCAGCCAGAACCAGATTTTCTCGCCGGCATTGGTCCTGCCCGCAGGCGGGTGATCGTCTTTACGGAACATACCGCCCAGACGCTTCAGCCATACTTTATCGTAGGACTTGAAGGTATTGAAGGGCAACCACACCACCACCTCTATGATAATACCGACCATGAACAGCGGCCCGATATAGTTATGCAGGGTAATCGAGAGCTCTGCCCACACCGAGAATCCGGGCAACCCGAGCAGGGGCACCAGAACGGCCCGGCCGAACAGCATACTCAGGCCGGTGATGGCGAGAACGATGAACAGGATGGCCGTATACCAGTGCAACAGCCGCTCGCCCGCCGTCCAGCGCAGCATGCGACGCCCGGTTGGTTCACCGCTCAGGGTTTTCGGCCCAAAGATCAGATAAAACAGCGCAATGGCCAGCAGCGCCGCGGCCAGGACCCACGGGGTGATGTTAGAGACCGGGCCGTTGCGGGTCTCGCGCCATATCTCGCCGCCGTTCTGTATTAGGCTGTCGGTGGTGTACAGGCCACTGGCCGACGTATAGCCCCGCTCGCCTTCGCGCACGGCGCGCCAGTAATTGGCCCGTGGATTGACACCGGGATGGTTCGAGGACTCCCGTTCGGCGGCTTGCGCCCCATTGACGGCCACGTAGACGTAACCGCCAAGGGGCAATAGCATGCTGCCCGCCAAAACGATCAGCAGGCTCCATAACATAATCCGTGCGTGACGTTTACGCGCCACCTGTCGGGCCGGCTGTACCATAAAAACCTCCTCCGTCGCCGCCTCAGCGGTCGATCTGGGTATAGCGCAAACGGTGGCGCAATTGGCTGTCCGGCTGCCGGGTATCGAACTGTTCGCGCTTCCATTGCGGTGCATAACCGGTCCATGGATCCTGAACATGCTCACAGGCGGTCGTCAGCATCGCCATCAGGCCAAGGACACCAATTCGAAGCATCATTTAAAACCTCTCAGCACGTTCTCACCCCCTTTGGCGCCACTGATCCCGAACCAACGTCAACGGCCTCAACGATCGGTCTGCACGGTTTTAAAACGCTCAAGCAGCTGCGACTGACGCTCGCCTGAGCGCAACTTTTCGAGCAAAGGATCGGTTGTTCCCTTATAGACCCCGGGTTCATAGAGCGTCACCTCCGGGGGCTCGTAACAGCCGCCCAGCGCCGCGAGCAGTGCCACGGTGAAAACAAACCTGCGCGAATGCCCGATCATGAGCAACCTCCGCAGCCATGAAATCGGTCCGCGATCATGCCTCGCCCTCGGGATAAGCGGTCTCCCAGCCCCAGGTCTTCGGCCGACCGCCGCGCTTGAGAATGCGTTGGCGATAGATATCGGCAACCACATCACCGTCGCCGGCGAGCAACGCCTTGGTGGAACACATTTCCGCGCATAAGGGCAGCTTGCCCTGGGCAATGCGGTTGGCGCCGTATTTCTCGTACTCCGCGTCGCTATTGTCGGGCAAGGGCCCACCGGCGCAGAAGGTACATTTGTCCATCTTGCCGCGTACACCGAATGCCTCGCGCTGCGGATATTGCGGCGCACCGAAAGGGCAGGCATAAAAACAATAACCGCAACCGATGCACAAGTCTTTGTCGTGCAGCACGATACCGTCGGCGGTGGTGTAGAAGCAGTCGACCGGGCAAACCGCCGCGCAGGGTGCATCGGTACAGTGCATACACGCCACTGAAATCGACTTTTCACCGGGCAGGCCATCCTCGAGGGTAATCACCCGGCGACGGTTGATCCCCCAGGGAACCTCGTTTTCGTTCTTGCATGCCACCACGCAACCGTTGCATTCAATGCAGCGCTCCGCATCACAGAGGAATTTCATTCGCGCCATAAATTCATCGCTCCTCTCACGCCGGCCGTATCTGGCACAGCGTGGCTTTGGTTTCCTGCATCTGGGTGACCGAGTCGTAGCCGTAGGTGGTCGCGGTATTGCACGCCTCACCCCGCACATAGGGGGCGGTGCCCTCGGGGTAGCGGGCCTTCAGGTCTTCGCCCTGGAACCAGCCACCGAAGTGGAACGGCGTCCAGATCACCCCGCGACCGACGCGCGGCGTGACCATCGCCATCACCAGAATCTTGCCGCCTTCGGGGGAATCGATCCAGACCATCTGACCGTCGCGGATAGCGCGGTCGTTGGCATCGGCCGGGTTCATTTCGACAAACATGTGCTGCTGTAATTCGGCCAGCCAAATATTGGAGCGGGTTTCCTCACCGCCGCCTTCATATTCCACCAAGCGCCCGCTGGTGAACACCAAGGGAAAAGCGCTGGAATAATCCTTCGCCTGGATCGTGGCATACAGCGTGGGTAAGCGCCAGAAGGCCTTACGGTCCTCGTAAGTCGGCCATTTTTTCACCAGGTCGTAGCGCGGCGTATACAGCGGTTCGCGGTGAACCGGAATCGGGTCGGGAAACTGCCACACCTCTGCTCGCGCCTTGGCATTGCCGAACGGTGCGCAGCCGTGCTTGATTGCCACCCGCTGAATTCCACCGGACAGATCGGTCTTCCAGTTGACGGCGTCCAGATTGCCTTTGCCGTGCGCCTGGGAAAGCGACGCCTGATTCTCGTCGGCCTGCTGCTGCGCGTCGCCGGCAGCGGTGGTTTTGGTCTTGCCCGCCACCTCCATAATAGTGCGGCGTTCCTCGGCGGTGAGGTCTTTGTCCCATCCCAGTTGCCGCAGCATGCCGTAGGTGAACTCAGGGTAACCGTCCTTGATTTCCGAGCCCTGCGAATACACCCCCTCGGCCAACAGCGTCTGTCCGTCGTACTCGACGCCAAAGCGCGCCCGGAACGTCAGTCCGCCCTCGGCCACCGGCTTGCTCGGGTCGTAGAGTACCGGCGTGCCCGGGTGCTGCATCTGCGGCGTGCCCCAGCAGGGCCACGGCAGACCATAATACTCGCCGTCGCACGGGCCACCTTCGGCGCGCAGGGTGGTGGTATTGAAGGTTTCCTTGTGTTGCAACTGGAGTTTCAGGCGTTCGGGACTCTGGCCGGTGTAACCGATAGTCCAGGCGCCACGGTTGATCTCGCGCAGCGTGTCCTCGACGCTGGGCACGTTGTTTTCGACCTCAATGCGTTTGAACATTTTGTCCGCGAAACCGAATTTTTTCGCCAGCAGATAGAGAATCTCGGCATCGGGTTTGGACTCGAACAAGGGCTCAACCACCTGTTCACGCCATTGCAGCGAGCGGTTGGAGGCGGTCACCGAACCGGCCTGTTCAAACTGGGTACAGGTTGGTAACAGATAAACGCCGTTTTTGCGCTCGCTCATCACCGCCAGCACCGTCGGGTAAGGGTCTGAGACCACCACCAGTTCCAGCTTGTCGCTCTCCAGCGCCTGTTTCATTTCCACGCCGCGGGTCTGACTGTTGACCGCGTGGCCCTGAAACATGATGGCGCGGATGTTATCTTTTTGTGACAGGTTCTGTTTGTCCTCGAGGATGCCGTCGATCCAGCGCGACACCGGTATCCCGGGGATGTTCATGGTGTAGGCCATTTTGCCACCCCCGGAATCATACTGTCCGGACCGGTCAAAGCGGTTTACGAGCCACTCGTAGTCGACTTCCCAGACCCGCGCCCAATGTTTCCAGGCGGCCTCCGAGAGACCGTAGTAGGCCGGCAGTGTATGGCTGTTGGGGCCAACGTCTGTGGCGCCCTGGACATTGTCGTGGCCGCGGAAAATGTTAGCCCCACCGCCGGAGACGCCGATATTGCCGAGCGCCAGCTGCAATATGCAGTAGGCGCGGGTGTTGTTATTACCGATGTGATGCTGGGTTCCACCCATGCACCAGACAATCGTGCCGGGGCGGTTTTCGACCATGATTTTAACCGCCTGCAGCACCCGCGGCTCGGCAACACCGGCAACGTCCTCGACCGTGCGGGGGTCCCACTTGCGGACTTCCTCGCGCACTTTGTCCATGCCGTAGACGCGCTGGCGGATATACTCCTTGTCTTCCCAGCCGTTCTCGAAAATGTGCCACAACATGCCCCAGATGAACGGCACATCGGTACCGGGCCGGATACGGATATGCTGATCGGCATGCGCCGCGGTGCGGGTGAAGCGCGGGTCCACCACAATCATCTTCGCGCCGTTTTCCTTGCCGCGCAGAACATGCTGCATGGCGACCGGATGGGCCTCGGCAGCGTTGCTGCCGATAAACAGCATCGCCTTGCAGTTGTGCATGTCATTATAGGAGTTGGTCATGGCGCCGTAGCCCCAGGTGTTGGCGACGCCGGCGACCGTGGTCGAGTGGCAGATGCGCGCCTGATGGTCGACGTTATTGGAACCCCAGAAGGCGGCGAATTTGCGTTGCAGATAAGAGCCCTCATTGCTGGCTTTGGAAGAACCCGCCCACCACAGTGAGTCCGGCCCGGACTCTCCACGGATTTTCAGCAACTGGTCACCGATCTCATTGATGGCCTGGTCCCAACTGATACGCTTCCATTTGCCGTTTTCGAGTTTCATCGGATACTTGACGCGCTTCTCCCCCGAAGCGTCGCCGCGCACCGAAGCGCCCTTGGCACAGTGCGAACCGAGGTTGAAGGGCGAGTCGAAATCCGGCTCCTGGGCAACCCAGACACCGTTCTGAACTTCAGCGACCACGCCGCAGCCGACCGAACAGTGACTGCAGACGGTGTGGCGCGTATGTGTCTCGACACCCTGGCGGCGCTCCGGCATGGTTTGCGCGGCGTGCGCCTTGCGCACCAGGGTGAGGGGCAGACCACTTGCCAACACAGCGCCACCGGCCATCAAACCCGAACGGCGCAGAAACGCTCGCCGGTCAATGGCGCCACCGCCCAGGGCCGAACCGTCCGCCGTTACGCCGCCCGCCTGGTCGCTTTTACGCGTCAACTTCATCGCCCGATCTCCATTGGATAGCCGGTGAGGCACGCCCGGCGCATCATGAGCGCGCCTTGGCATAATAGGATTCGATATGCGCGGTCAGACGGTAGCCCTGCCGGCTTTCGGGCGGTTGCGCCGGCTCCGGCAAAAGCGCTTGCGGCTCTGTCTCCAGCGCACCTTTATGGCCTGCGGCGACCAATACGCCGGTGCCGCCCGCGGCGATAACGCCTTTAAGAAAGCGCCGCCGCCCCGGCGGCGTATCGTTTGATGCAGTCATGGTTTACTCCTTCGATCCAGGCTGGGCGCGCAGGTCAAACCCGCCCATCCAGATAGTGACTTTCTAGCGCCAGGAACGTTTCCCCGAGGCGGCCGACCGATATGTAAAAACACGCACAGCGGGCTTGCTGAAGGTCGCGAAACAGGGCCGGCATCCAGGGCTCGATATGCTGGTGAAAAAAGCGGCGCTGCGAGGCCATGGGAATTTCAGTCTCGGCGCGGATGATTTCATGCATCGCCTCGCACAAGGCACCGGCATGATCTTCCGGCTCCTGCACACCGGCCTGGCGCTCGATACCCAGAGCACGCAAATCCTCCCGCAGGCAGGCCAGCGGCCGGTCCATGAGAATACCGGTCAAATACCAACAGGCGTAGGGCACCAGCTCGCCGCGTCCTAAACCGATGAACAAGGCATGGTACTCGTCATCCAGGCGCGAGATGTCAGTGGCGCCTGCAGCCAGTTTGAGCATTTGCCAGGCACCGGCCAGGGCGGCATCCTCGGCGCTCAACCCGCGCGTGTCATCGCTGGTTTCGACGCGCTCCAGCAGCGCCAGCACTTCACCGCCCGGCGGCGCGGTGAGCAGGGCGGCCAAAAATCCATAGGTAGCGGCGCGTAATTCGTCGAGCGCCGACCGGCCGCTGGGCGGGGCCTGGGCGGAGGCGGATAATTCAACTGCTGACACACTCATGTCGGGGTGGGACGCCATAACCGGTTAACCTGAACCCAAGTTTTGCAAGACGCATGCCCGCTCCGCCGGCAACAGAAGGGAAGGCAGGGAACGATTTTCCGGATGGTTGAAGGCCGCGCCGGCCATGGGCCACAAAAACCGGACAAAATGTCTCAACAGCCGACGACAACGCGACAGTTTTACCGCCCGCCCGCTCAAGACAACCCGCTCCCGGACCTGTCCTGTGCGCCGGGCTGGCGATCCTCGGCAAACATGTCGATGGCACGGCACCGTTCACACATCCGCAGACGCTGCATGGCGGCGGCCTCCTGGTACATCCAGTGGCCGGCAAGTTTTTCCGTCAGGCGTTGAATCACCGCGCGGGTCGCGAACGGCGTGCCGCAGTTGACACAACAAAAGGGGTCTTCCTGGTGCAGCACCCGCTGCTCGCGGTACAGCGGCATCTCATAAACGATACGCGGCAGCAGCCGGATAGCGTCTTCGGGGCATGCGGCATGGCACAGACCGCATTGCACGCAGTTGCCCTCGATGAAACGCAACTGCGGCCGGTCACCGCCATCATAAAGCGCCTGGGCCGGACACACCGATACACACGCCATGCACAGCGTGCAGCTTTGGGGATTGACTTCGATGGCCCCGAACGGAGCGCCGTCGGGCAGCTCCGCCACCGGTTGCGGAGCGGGCGCACAGGCATACAGATGGTCCAGCACGATGCGTAAGGCGGCCCGCTTCTGGCCCAGGCCGGCAAAGCCCGCCGGCTCGATCTCAACGGCTGGCACCGGGCGCGACAGTACCTGCTCAGCGGCGCTCCCGTCGCCCTCGACCACCACCAGCTGCAGCAGCGAGCGTGGATAACCCAGGCTTTCCAGAATGCCGCCGGCGTAACTGAGCTGCAGGGAGACTTCACGTAACACCGAACAGGGCACCGACGGCGTCGCCAGTAACATCACCCGCCGCGCTCCGTAAGCCAGGGCCGAGAGCCACACTTCCATGCCTACCGAACCGATTTCCTCGACCTGGACCGGCAGCACCGCTTCGGGGAGGCGCCCGGCAAGCGCGGCCAGGGCCTGGGCGCCAGCGCCGCCATCGGCGAATAACACTTGAGGCTCCGCGCCACCCTCGCCGCGATAATCGCGCAACAGACCGCGCAGGGCATCGATAACGTGACTGACCCGGGGATAAGCATAATGGATCGCGCCGCTCGGACAGGCGCTAGCACAGCTGCCGGCGCCCTGACACAGGTAAGGGTCGACCTCGATCATCTCCTTGAGCGAGCTGATGGCCTGCGCAGGACAGGCGTCGATGCACCGCCGACACCCCTCCAGGCCGCTGCGCCCGTGTGCGCAGATAGAAGCGTCATATTGAAAATAACGCGGCTTTTCGAACTCTCCCACCAGACCCGGCAACGCCGCCAGGGCTTCCTCCAGTTCGGCCTCCGAGGTGGGTGCGAAATAACCGGGAGGCGCCATATCGCGGACAATCGCCGGCCGGGTATCGAGATCCAGCACCAGATCGAAATACTCGGGCGCGCCGCGACCCAGGTGGGCGGGATTGAACGGCTGCCCGTCGACCTGCACGCTGGCAGAAAACCGCCCCAGATGTCCGCGCAATTGATCGAGCCGGCCACGCACCCAGGTACGCGCGTCGCTGTCGTTCACCTCGTCAGCGCCCGCGTCGCAGGCCAGCACCACGCAGTGCAGTCCTTCGCCCAGACGCGACACGCACCGTGCCGCCACGGCGGCCTCGCCGATCACCAGCAGATTGCCGCGCGAGCGATACTCGACACTCGCCACCGCCTCGGTCTGGCGGTTCGCATGGCGCAGCAGGGCGCGCATACGGGCCCGGCCGTTGCCGGTGTGTTGGGGTAAATAAGTCAATGCCGGCGTATCTGCGGACATACTTTCTCCGGCGTGCGTCAAGCGCCCACGCAATCAGCTGTTTGGCGAATTCTCGCAGTCCACCGGGGCGTCGGCCGCCGGCGCCTCGGTGGCACACGCCTGGGAAGACTGGGCGACAGTCTCGGGTTTGGCCTCAACGCCGGCATCCGGGACTGTCGCGCGTGCGACCCGGGCAGCCTCGGCGTCCAGGCGATGGCGCATATCCGCCGTGATAACAGCACCCAGAGAATCGAAATTACGGTAATCGTCGTCATAGTCATCGAGGCCGTCGCGAAACTGAAATTTGCTGCTGCCAAACAACTGTCGTAATGCACGCCGGCGCAGTGCCTCACTTACTCCCGGCGACAGAAAGCCGCTGTAGTCACTGTGTTCGTTGAGCGCCTCCAACGGCGGCAGATCGGCCTCGGCCAGCGGCGCCGGCGGCGGCACGCAAGCGCCGCTGGCGCTGTCAGCCTCGGCGCCGACCGCCGGCCCCGGCTGCGACGCATCAGTCGCCGGCACCGCGTCGCGCACCGCCTGCTTGCGGCGTGACCACCGCGATGCAAACGTCTCCGGCGCGTCAGTGACGGCGGCGCTCGGGTCCGGGCGCTTGCGCACGGGCGGCCTCCTGGGTCCAGTTGCTGCGTTTACGTTTGCGCGGCGGAGTCGGCTGATAGTTATCCATCACGTAGTGCTCCAGCCAGTCGCGTATTTCCGCGGGTATGGGGGCGGCAAACACCTGGTCGTCCGCCTCCATGTGCGCGCCCGCCTCATCGTGATTGGCGGTAACCCGAAACGGCACCAGATCGCCCGCCGGGTCCTGTCGGCAGACCAGAAACAGCGAGGGGTTTTGGCCCACCAGGTTATACCAGTAGCTTTCCACAGCATCGCGATACAGCCGCAGGCGAAAGCCCGTCCAGAGGAGTTGCTCCCGACCCTCGTCACGGTGCACCACGGTCGCGCCCGGATTACGCTCGGCGATATCCTGCCCGGCGACAATACCGACCAGTACCCAGCGCGGCACGATCCAGTTGCGATGCTGGATCTGCTCGTGTTCCATAATCACGGAGACGGGAAATTCGGTTTCTGTCACGACGCTGGCCCGGGTTGTCTGCCATTACCCGGAGCAAGACGCGTACCAGATATCAAGTGTTTGTTTTCAAGAGTAAACAGGTGTGCGACCGGGCAGGCCCCTGGGACAAAATAGCCCACTCCCGCGTTATTCAGGCATTTTCGCGGTTGTGGATCAGCAGTTGTTCCTCCGCACAGCCGCTTTACGGCTTACGGTTCCAGACATTGAGTTTGCGCTCCAGGGTTTTGCGCGAAACCCCCAACCGCCGTGCGGCCTCGGACTTATTGCCGCCCACACTGTGGAGTACATTGAGCATATGATGTTTTTCCACCTCCGAGAGCGTCCAGTCGTAAGGAAAGGCATGTAGCGCGGCCTCGCCGGCGCGCCGCGAAGGCTCGTCGTTCGCGCCGCCGTCGCTGACCGGACGCTCGCGCGGCAACTGCCCCAACAGCAGGGCACGCTCAATCATATTGCGTAACTCTCGCACGTTGCCCGGCCAGCTGTAGTTGCGCAGCTCGACAAAATCCGCGTGATCGAGTCGCAACGGCTCGACACCCAGTTCATCGCTCAACAGACCGGTGAAATGCTCCACCAGCGCCGGGATATCCTCGAGTCGTTCACGCAACGTCGGCGCCGCAACGGTCAGCACGTTGAGCCGATAGTACAAATCCTCGCGGAAAGCGCCTTTGGCCACCTGCTCGGCGAGCGTCAGATTGGTCGCCGCGATCACCCGACAGTTGACCGCGCGCTCGCGATTGGCCCCTACCGGACGCACGCAACGCTGTTCCAGCACGCGCAGCAGATTGGCCTGCATTGCCAAAGGCATTTCGCCGATTTCATCGAGAAACAGAGTGCCGTCGTTGGCGCAGGCGAACAGGCCTTCACGGGCGCAATGCGCGCCGGTAAAAGCCCCACGGGTATGACCGAACAACTCGCTCTCGAGCAGCTCCGGCGTAATGGCGCCGCAGTTGACCGCGATGAATTCACCCTTGCGCCCGCTGTGGCGGTGCACCGCACGGGCAATCAATTCCTTGCCGGTACCTGTCTCGCCCTCGATCAGCACCGTGGACATCGTCGGCGCGATGCGCTCGATAAGACCGAGCAGGCGACGCATGGCGGGGCTGTCGCCGATCATACCCGCTACCCGCGGCACCGCAGCCTCGCGCCGGCGCAGGAGAAAACTCTCCCGCAGCATCTGCCGGCGTCGCAGACAATGCCGGATGGAGCTCAACAGCTGCACGTCGCGATACGGTTTGACCAGCAGATCCGCAGCACCGGCGCGCAACGCCGAGATAGCGGTATCCAGATCGGCGCAGGCGGCGGTAAGAATCACGTCCGCGCGGGTGCCGCGTTCGCGCAGGGCTTGCAGCCAGTCGAGGGTCTGCGTGCCGGTACCTCCGAGGGCGACCACGAAGACGTCGAAATGGCACCGTGTGCGCAGGGCTTCGGCTTTGTGCAGATCGCCCGCCGCTTCAACCAGAACGCAGTGTGCGGCGAGCTTGTGCTGCAGCTGTTTACGCTCCAAGGGGTCCTGATCGACGATCAGCACCGCAGCGGGGTAGCGCGTACCGTCCGTTGGCAGCCGGGCGGGGCCGGAATAATCACCATTACCGCAAGACGCACCAATGACCATCCATTGTTCTCCTCTGAGTGCAGTGCAGATTGCCCCGGGAACTTAAACAATTCTCGGTCAAACGGATGCAGGAACAATCCTACTTGGGTCATTTTGAACCAGTGAGCGCGCGTTGGCTTACCCAAACTGTTCAGATTTTGCGATCCATTTACTTGGCTGGTCCCTGTATACCCTAGCCTACGCCAGGATTGCGTCAAGATAAACAAAGACTACTCAGGCGGGGGCGTGTGTGCGCCAGAGAAATTTAACCGCCTGCACCGCATGGCACCTAAATTGCTTTGCACTGTTGTCGTTCACTGACAGCCTGTCACGGAGGTTTCACCATGCGCAGACTCGCGCACGCGTTACTACTATTCTTACTGGTGCTCGGCTACAACGGCTCGCAGGCGGCCGGCAACCCTGTCTTACGCATGGCCACCACCACCAGCACCGAGAACTCCGGTCTGCTTAAGGCGCTGTTGCCGGCGTTCACTCAACGCACTGGCATCGAAGTACAGGTGCTGGCCGTCGGCACCGGTCAGGCGTTGCGCCTGGGCCAGAACGGCGACGTGGACGTGGTGCTGGTGCACGCGCCCCCGGCGGAAAAAAAGTTTGTCGCCGCCGGCTACGGTATCAACCGTCGCGCCGTTATGTACAACGACTTCGTTATTGTCGGTCCCGCCGATGACCCGGCCGGCATCGCCAAAGCCAAAGATGCCGCCGACGCTTTGGCGCGCATCGCCGCCGGTCGGCAGACCTTCGTTTCCCGTGGCGACGATTCAGGCACCCACAAGAAAGAACGTCGTCTGTGGAAAAAAGCCGGCGTCCAACCCGGCGGCGACTGGTACCGTGAAGCCGGACAGGGCATGGGCAAAGTGATCCAGATCGCCGGCGAACTGCACGCCTATACGCTCAGCGATCGCGGCACCTGGATCGCCTACCGCGACAAAAGTCCGCTGCACATCGACTTCCAGGGCGACGCCGCGCTTTACAACCCCTACGGCGTGATCGCTGTCAACCCTGAGCGCTTCCCCGATATCAATTACTTCGCCGCCATGGAATTCATCGCCTGGCTGACAGCGCCGGAAGGTCAAAGACTGATCACCGATTATCAGATTGCCGGGCAGACCCTGTTCACACCCATGGCGATCAAGACACTGGCCAGTTCGGGGCACCACTGATCGCCGCCGATGGAAAGCCTGTCGGATGCCTCGCGACGCGCCTTCGAATTGCTGCTCTCCGGCAATGCCGAGCTGTGGGGTATCATCGGCATTTCGTTTTCGGTCTCGCTGCGCGCCATCGCCATCGCCACGCCGCCGGCGCTGCTATTGGCTTTCGTCCTGGTCTACACTCGCTTCCCCGGCCGCAGACTGATGCTCTCGGTGTTCAATACCTTGATGGCGGTACCGGCGGTGGTGGTCGGCCTGAGTCTATACCTGCTGTTATCGCGCAGCGGCCCGCTGGGCGATCTGCGGCTACTGTTTACGCAGACGGCCATGGTCATCGGCCAGATCGTCTTATCCTTTCCTATCCTGGTGGCCATGGGGCACTCGGCCATGGCGGCCGCCGACCAACGCCTGTGGGAAACCGCGCTGACCCTGGGGGCCGGGCGCACGCGCGCTATGCTGACGCTGTTGCATGAAGTCCGCTACGGCCTGCTGATTGCCATATTGGCGGGGTTCGGCAGGATCATCGCCGAGATCGGCACCTCCATGATGGTCGGCGGCAATATCCTGCACCATACCCGCAATATTCCCACCGCCATCGCGCTTGAGACCAGCAAGGGCGCGTTCGCCCAGGGTATCGCCCTGGGCATGGTGCTGTTACTGCTGGCATTCGCACTGAACATGCTGCTCAGCGTTTTTCAGCAACACGAGGCGCCGGCGACGTGAGTCCGAGTTTGAGCTTTTTCGATATACACAAACACCATGGCGAGCGAACCATTCTCGCCGTCAAGGTGCTGCACCTGCGCCCGGGTGAGATCATTCACTTGAGCGGCCGTAATGGCGCCGGCAAAACCACGCTGCTGAAAATCATCGCCGGCCTGCAAGCCCCCGATCGCGCCCTTATCGGCGAAGGTAACGCACGCATCACCTGGCAGCGCGCGGTGACACGCTTACGCCGACAGGTGGTCTACCTGCATCAGCGCCCCTTTATGTTCGATGCCAGCGTCGCCGACAACCTCGGGTACGGACTGCGCGCCACGGGCGTGGCGCGCCACGCAATCGGCGCACGGGTACGCGAAGCCCTGGACAAAGCCGGCCTGGCGTGCATGGCGCAACGGCGTGCACGCACCCTCTCGGGCGGCGAACAACAGCGCCTGGCACTGGCGCGCGCCTGGGTGTTGCGACCGCGTGTACTGCTGTTGGACGAACCCACCGCCAACATGGACGCGCAAAGCCGCCAGCAGACGTGGGAGTTGCTCGGCAGTATCCTGAATGACGAGCTGAGCATGGTGGTCACCAGTCACGAAGCCAGCGGCCCGGGCGTGCGCGGCTGCCAACGGCTGCATCTGGACCAGGGTCGGCTGTCGCCGGCAGTCGCTACCGGAGCCCGGCCGGACAACATTATTGCCTGGCCGATGGACACGCAGCCGTATTGCGAGACGGGGCATTGAGTCCGGCCAGGCCCAATCGCGCTGCCGTTGCCGTGGCCATCAGCTTTCGCCTTGCGGCTGCGCGGAGACCGCCACGATGAAACACGAACCGATTACCACGGCGACGAACTGCTCTCAGGAACGGGAACCGGATGCCTTACCGGTAGACGACGCCCGCGCCCGTGTCCTGGAGACCTTAGGGCCGCTGCCGGGAGTTCTCAGCAGCCCGGTGCGCGCCTGCCTCGGTCGGGTACTGGCGCAAGATGTGCGCTCCGACATCGATGTGCCCTCCACTACCAACTCGGCGATGGACGGCTACGCGCTGGCTGGCGCAGATCTGCCGGTGCAGCAATCGGCACACTTCCCGGTCGTCGGCCGGGCCCTGGCCGGGCATCCGTTCGGCGCTGCGCTCGCTCGCGGCACCTGCGTGCAGATCATGACCGGGGCGGCGCTGCCCCGAGGTACCGACACCGTGGTGATGCAAGAGCAGGTGCAGCGCCACGGCGACACGGTACTCATCGGCACCGGACACCACGCCGGACAGAACGTGCGCCAAGCAGGCGAAGATCTGGCGCGCGGACAAATCGCCTTGTCGGCCGGACGGCGGTTACGCCCGGCCGACCTGGGGCTGCTGGCCTCACTGGGCCAGGCCGAAGTCTCCGTATACCGTCGGCCGCGGGTGGCTTTTTTCTCCACCGGCGACGAACTGCGTACGCTGGGTCACGTGCTCGGCGAAGGTGAAATCTACGATAGCAATCGCTACACCCTGCATGCCATGCTCGAACGGCTGGGCGTCGACATCGTCGACCTCGGCGTGGTGGCCGATCAACCGGATGCACTGCGTACCCAGTTCAGGCGCGCCGCACAGGACAGCGATGTGGTGATCACTACCGGCGGCGTCTCGGTTGGCGATGCGGATTATGTGAAACAGATTCTGGCAGAGCTGGGCAGCGTGGAGTTCTGCAAGATCGCCATGAAACCGGGCCGGCCTTTTGCCTACGGACGATTGGCTAACGCGCTGTTTTTCGGTCTGCCCGGCAATCCGGTTGCGGTAATGGTGACGTTTTATCAGTTCGTGCAACCGGCACTGCAACGCCTGGCCGGGACGCGGGACGAATGTCTGCCACGGTTGTTTGAGGTTACCTGCGCGGAACGCCTGCGCAAAAAACCCGGACGTACGGAATTTCTGCGCGGCGTCCTGACACACGACAGTAACGGCGGGCTGCAGGTGCGCAGCACCGGCCAGCAAGGTTCGGGGATTCTGAGCTCCATGAGCAACGCCAACTGCTTCATTGTCCTTGGCCACGACACCGGCACCGTCTTGCCGGGCGCGCCGGTCCAGGTGCAGCCGTTCGACGGTCTGGTTTGAGCGCGGCGCGCTTACGCACCCCATGACCCGGTCACCCGCCCCGTACCCAAACACCCTGCTACGCTTGATTATCACCTGCGGAGACTGAACCCTGATGCCGACCACTCGCCGTTATCGTCCCCAGATGACCCACGCGGGCCTGGCGCCCACGCGCGAGGTCGAAGCCGTCGATGAGTACGGTCAAACGCGCGCCGGACAGGTTGCCGGCGAGTTCCCGCTCACTATCAAAGTGGACCAGCGGGAAGTAGTCACGCTGATGACGCTGGGCATGCACCCGGAAGTCCTGACGCTCGGCTATTTACGTAACCAGCGATTGATCGAGGATCTGCGCACCATTCGCGCCGTCGAAGTCGACTGGGACCGGGACCAGGTAAATGTGTCCACCCATAGCGGCAATGGCATCGCGGACTGGGAACGCAAACTCGCCAAGCGCACCGTCACCACCGGTTGCGGTCAGGGTACCGTGTTCAGTTGCACACTGGACAAGTTATACGATACCCGTCTGCCCAGCGTTCAACTCCACCAATCCAGGCTGTATGAATTGCTCGGCGTTATCGGCGCCTACAACGAGATCTACCGCCAGGCCGGTGGGGTCCACGGTTGCGCCTTGTGCCGCGGCGGCGACATACTGATCTTTGTCGAAGACGTCGGCCGGCACAATGCCGCTGACGCCATCTCCGGCATGATGTGGCTCGACGGCATCGACGGCGGCGACTGCGTGTTTTACACCACCGGTCGCCTGACCTCGGAGATTGTCATGAAAAATGCGCACATGGGCATTCCGGTACTGCTGTCACGCTCAGGCATCACCCACATGGCGCTGGAGCTGGCGCGCGAGCTGTCCATCACCATGATCGCGCGCGCCAAAGGCCGTCACTTTCTTATTTACAACGGCGCCGATAATATTATTCTCGACGCCAAACCACCGCTACGACCGGCGCCAGCCAGCGCCCAATCGGCATGAGCGGCGCCCCGCGAGCGGACGATTCAGCCCGCCAGAGCGCGTCGCCGGCGGCCTTGCCGCCACGCTTCATGAGCGTCAAGCAGGTCGCCGAATACCTGCATATCAACGAAAAAAAAATCTATTCCCTGGTCCGTGAAGAGCGTATCCCGGCCACCAAAGCCACCGGCAAATGGGTGTTCCCGAGAGAGTTGGTGGATCGCTGGTTGCTCGAATCGAGCCACGGCGGGCTGTTGGTCGATCGCCTGATTGTCGCCGGTAGCGACGACCCGCTGCTCGCGCACCTGGTGACACGCCTCGCCCAGTCGGCCGGACCACGGGCGCTGATCAGCTATACCCCGACCGGCACCCGTCTGGGCCTCGGCCTGCTCGCGGCGCTGCGCGTCGACGTCGGCTGTGTGCACTGGGGCCCGGACACCCAGAGCCGGATCCGTCATCCAGCGCTGCTGCGACAGCACGCTGCGCACAACAACTGGATCCTGGTGCGCGCCTTGCGCCGCGAACAGGGGCTGCTGGTGCGTCCCGACCTGCTGCACCGCTACAGCGATGTCGCCAGCCTGCTGCAGGCCGACCTGCGGTGGGCCATGCGCCAGGACGGCGCCGGCAGCCGCCAGTTCCTGCTGGAGTTGCTGGCCGCGCACAACTACCCGGAAGAACAGTTACACAGCAGTAGCAGCGCGCTGTCCGAACGCGAAGCCGCCGCGCAGATCGTTATGGACGCCGCGGATATCGCCGCCGGGATCCGCGCCAGCGCCACCGAGTTCGGCTTGGCGTTCATCCCCATCGGCTGGGAAGCATTCGATTTTTGTCTCGGTCGCGGCGTGTATTTTCGCACCCTGTTCCAGAATCTTTTGGACGCCTTGCGGGCGCCCGAAACCCAGATACAGGCGCAGAAACTGGGTGGTTACGACCTGCGCTGCAGCGGCGATCTCATCTGGGGAATGGATTGAGCCATAGACAGCCTTTGGGCCGGCGCCGCTGCCTGCGCTAATCGATACCGCCAACAGCGCTTGCGCATTGAGCAGAATCTCTCTAAATCTCACCCAAAGGACGGACGAAGGTATATTGGAGCGGCTCGATCACCAGTTTATCCGCCGATTCGCCCACGTTTCCGCCCAGCGCGCTGAACGGCAGGGTAACGACAAAGGTAGCCACGGTGATGACCGAACCGACCAGCATGAACGGTCTCAGCAGGAAGGCATCCGCCAGCATTTCGCCGCCCGTGGGTTCGCTGCTGTCTCGCAGCATATAATCGTTAGCGCTGGCTGCCAGCGGCAGCGTCAGCGAAGTCAAAACGAGCGTGGCTGCCAGCAAATGGCCGGCCAGTTTGTTGGCAGTGGTGCGCATCAGCGGAGTCTCCTTGGTTGGGCCTAACCGGCCGAGTAACAATGATAATAGTAGGTTCAGGCAGGCCATGCCTGGCGACGACCGAAACCATGCGTCAATGGGTAGTAGCGGCGCCGTGGCGGGAATATTGATGGACTCAGCCGCCTTTGCGCCCACCCGAGCCGCCGGCAGGCCGGCCAGACCCGGTGTCGGTGGCGGGTCAGATCTCAGGTAGGTCGCGGCCGGTCAGGCGCCTCAGAGCCTCGCGGTATTTTTCCGCGGTACGGGCGATAATCTGCGGCGGCAACGTCGGACCGGGCGCGGTCTTATCCCAGTCCAGCGTTTCCAGGTAATCGCGCACAAACTGTTTGTCGAAACTCGGCGGGCTGACGCCGACCTGGTATTGGTCCTGGGGCCAGAAGCGCGAGGAATCCGGCGTCAGCGCCTCGTCGATCAGCCATAAGTCGCCGGCATCATCCAGCCCGAACTCAAATTTGGTATCGGCGATGAGGATACCGCGTTCCCGCGCATAGGCCGCCGCTTCGGTGTAGATCTGCAGGCTGACCTCGCGCACCCGTGCGGCCGTGGCAGCCCCCAACAGGCTTTGCGCAGCAGCGAAATCGATATTCTCATCGTGCGCCCCAACGGCCGCCTTGGTCGACGGCGTGAACAGAGCCTCTGGCAGACGCTCGGCCATCTGCAGGCCCGGCGGCAGCTCAATGCCGCACAGCGCGCCGCTGGCCTGGTAGTCTTTCCAGCCGGAGCCGATCAAATAGCCGCGCACGATCGCCTCTACCGGCAAGGGTTGCAATTTACGCACTACAATAGCGCGTCCTTCCACCTGTGCACGTTCGGCGGCGTCCGGCAGCACGTCCGCCAGAGTCAGCTCCGCCAGATGGTTGGGCACCCGTTTGCGGGTACGCTCGAACCAGAAGTTCGACACCGCGGTGAGTACCGCCCCCTTGCCCGGAATCGGGTCGGGTAGGACCACATCGAAGGCCGACAGACGGTCGGTGGTGACAATCAGCAGATGGTCACCGTCCACCGCATAGATATCGCGCACCTTGCCGCGCGCCAGCAACGGCAGACTGCCAAGCTCCGACTCATAGAGAACACCCTGCATACGCGCTTTCCGCCACCGTTTTCATCGACCGCAACCGGCCGTCCGGCATTGTACCGGCACTGGGGGGAACCCGCGAACCCCTTGTGGCGGGGCCCGCCCAGGATGGTAGAATGGGTGTTTTCCTTGTTCTCCGCACAGCTTATGAGCGCCATAAAAGTCGGCCTGGTGATGGGTAGCAACAGCGACTGGGAGGTCATGCGGGCTGCCGCTGCGCAACTGGAACAGTTCGGGATCGAATTCGAGGCCCGCGTGGTCTCGGCCCACCGCACACCCGATCTGCTGTTCGAATACGCCAGCGGCGCTCGGGCCCGTGGCCTGGCCTGCATTATCGCCGGAGCCGGGGGGGCCGCCCACCTGCCCGGCATGCTGGCGGCAAAGACCACCCTGCCGGTACTGGGTGTGCCGGTGCCTTCGCGTCACCTGCAAGGCATGGATTCATTGTTATCCATCGTGCAGATGCCCAAGGGCATTCCCGTCGCCACCTTTGCCATCGGGACGGCCGGCGCCGCCAACGCCGCGCTGTTTGCCGTCACCCTGCTGGCCCTCAACGACGCCGAGCTGGCGGCGCGACTGGACAGGTTTCGCACAGAGCAGACCGACATGGCGTTGAACATGGAGCTGCCGCCGGGATCGTGATCGAACCAGACGCGATTCTCGGTGTGCTCGGCGGCGGGCAGCTCGGGCGTATGTTCTGCGTGGCGGCGCGCACCATGGGCTACCGCGTCTGGGTGCTGGACCCGGACCCCCACAGCCCGGCCGGCGCCCTAGCCGACCGCCACCTGCAGGCCGGCTACGCCGAGGCCGACGCCCTGCGCGAGATGCGCGAGCACTGCGCCGCGGTGACCACCGAGTTTGAAAACGTCCCGGCCGAAACCCTGGAGTATTTTGAAGGCCGCATCCCGGTACGCCCCTCCTCCCGCTCGGTGGCGATCGCCCGCGACCGCATCCGCGAGAAAACCTTTATTCGCGAGCAGGGGCTCGCTACGGCTCCATTTTTCGTTATTGACAGCGCGGCGGATTTGCAAGCCGCCTGCGCCGGCTTACGCCTGCCGGCGATCCTGAAAACCGCGCGGCTGGGCTACGACGGCAAGGGCCAGTGTGTGGTCGGCAGCCACGCCGAGGCGGTTGCGGGCTTCCAGGCCCTCGGCGCCACCGCTTGCATCCTGGAAGAGCGCATCGACCTGGCGCGGGAAATCTCCGTGGTAGTGGCGCGCGGCAGCGCCGGCGGCGAAGTCGCCACCTACCCGGTAGGCCAGAATGTGCATGTGAACGGTATTCTCGACACTACCCGGGTACCGGCCAACATCACCGGGCAGGTGGCGGCGCAAGCCACACAGATGGCCGTCAGACTGGCCGATGCGATGGACTATTGCGGAGTGCTGACGGTGGAAATTTTTCATTCCACGGGCGGCCAACTGCTGATCAACGAAATGGCGCCGCGCCCGCACAACAGCGGCCATTACACACTGGATGCCACGCTGACCAGTCAGTTCGAGCAGCAGGTACGCATGCTTTGCGGCCTACCGCCGGGCTCCACCCGCCTGCTTTCAGCGGTGGTCATGGTCAACATCCTGGGCGATCTATGGGAGCAGGGCACACCGGCCTGGAACCGCCTGCTGCGCCACGCCGAGGCCAAGCTGCACCTGTACGGCAAGCGGACACCGCGCCCGGGACGTAAAATGGGGCACTACAATTGTCTCGCCGAAGACATCGGTCAGGCCATAGAGCTGGCCGACCGGATTCGTCAGGAACTTGCAAAGCCAGCCTGAAAGGCCCATCGCGCAACTAGCGGGCGCTGCGGCGGCCTACCCGGCCGAGGCCACATAAAAGGTCTATTCTGATCTTAACGGATCAACGCCCGGCGACGTTGGTGATGAGGTGGCCGGCAAAATGACCGCTGTTTCTGGTGGGGATGTCGGCGCCCCGCCCGGGCCGGCGCGCTACAGCGCATGGCACAGCTCCAGGTCGACGCTGCCATCAGCCCCGCCAGCAGTGAAACTCGGCGGGCATTACGGGTACCGAAATGAACAACTGGCACACTAGAACTGTCGAGGAATGTCTGCGCTTGCTGGACAGCAGCATTAACGGATTGGCGCAGGACGAAGCCGCCCGACGGCTCGAGCAGTATGGCCCCAACAGCCTCAAACCTCCGCCCGGACAGAGCCCCTGGCTGCGCTTTCTCGCCCAGTTCCACAATGTTCTGATTTATATCCTCCTCGCGGCCGGCCTGATCACCGCCCTGCTGGGCCACTGGGTGGACAGCGGCGTGATCTTCGGCGTGGTACTGATCAACGCGCTCATCGGTTTTTTACAGGAGGGCAAAGCGGAACGCGCCATGGACGCGATCCGTAAAATGCTTTCACCCTCGGCGATAGTGCTACGTGACAGCCATATCCGCGAAACGCCCGCGCAGCAACTGGTGCCGGGCGACCTGGTGCAGCTGCACGCCGGGGATCGCGTGCCCGCCGATCTGCGCCTGTTGCGGGTGCGCGATCTGCGCCTCGACGAAGCGGCGCTTACCGGCGAATCATTGCCGGTGGACAAACAAATCGCCTGCACGGCGCAAACCGCGCCCGTCGCCGAACGCTTCAATATGGCTTACTCCGGGACCCTGGTCACCTACGGCCAGGGTTTGGGTCTGGTTGTCGCTACCGGTGAACAGACAGAGGTGGGGCACATCAGCGAGCTGCTCGGGGCGGTACACACCCTGACCACACCGCTGCTCACCCAGATCGCGCACTTCGGCCGGATGCTCACCCTGGCCATTCTGGCGCTCGCCACGCTGACGTTCCTGTTCGGTGTACTGATACATGGCGAACCACTGGACCAGATGTTTCTCGCCGGCGTCGCCCTGGCGGTGGCTGCCATCCCGGAAGGTCTGCCGGCCATCATCACCATTACACTGGCGATCGGGGTACAGGCCATGGCGCGGCGCAATGTCATTATCCGCCGCCTGCCGGCGGTGGAGACATTGGGCTCGGTAACCGTCATCTGTTCCGACAAAACCGGTACCCTTACCCATAATGAAATGACCGTCACGCGAGCGGTCACCGCGGATTGCGACATCGACGTCAGCGGCGCCGGCTATGCCCCCCAGGGGGAGTTGCTCCACCAGGGCAGACCCGTGGCGCTCGAGGCCTGCCCGGGCTTAGCGGAACTGCTACGCGCAGGACTGCTATGCAATGACGCCGAATTGCAGCACGATGGCGACGGCCAGTGGCGAGCGCACGGCGACACCATGGACGCCGCTCTGCTGTGCCTGGCGCGCAAAGCCGGCCTCGACGACAATTTCGAGCGTAGCGAGTGGCCGCGCGATGACAATATCCCCTTCGATTCCGCCCACCGCTTCATGGTGACGCTTCACCATGACCACGCCGGCCATGGCTTTATGTATATAAAGGGCGCGCCGGAACGCCTGTTTGCCATGTGCGACCGTGAGCGCCACCAGGGCGAGGAGCGTACACTGCACCTGGACTACTGGCACAGCAAGCAGCGACAACTCGGCGAGCAGGGCCAGCGGGTACTGGCGGCGGCTTTCCGTTGCGTGGACGACCACCGCCGCTCAGTCACCTTCGAGGACCTGGAACAGGGCCTGACCCTGCTCGGGCTTTACGGCTTTACCGATCCGCCGCGCGAGGACGCGCTCCACGCCGTAGCGGCCTGCCATGAGGCCGGCATCGCCGTCAAGATGATCACCGGTGATCATGCCACCACGGCGCGCGCCATCGCCGCCCGGCTGGGCATCAATCACGGGCGCGCGGCGCTGAGCGGTGAACAGCTGGAAGCCATGGATGACACGGCTCTGCAGCAAGCGGTGATGGCTATTGACGTGTTCGCCCGCGCCAGCCCCGAGCACAAACTGCGGCTGGTACAGGCACTGCAGGTACGCGGCCAAGTGACGGCGATGACCGGTGATGGCGTCAACGACGCGCCCGCGCTGAAGCGCGCCGATGTCGGTGTGGCGATGGGTCGCAAGGGCACCGAGGCGGCCAAGGAGGCCGCCGAGATGGTGATCACCGACGATCATTTCGCCTCCATTGTCGCCGGCGTCGAGGAGGGCCGCACCGTCTATGACAATATCCGCAAGTCGATTCTGTTCATTCTGCCGACCAACGGCGCCGAGGCGCTGGTGGTCGTCGCCGCGGTGCTGCTCGGCTACATGCTGCCGATCACGCCGGCCCAGATCCTCTGGGTGAATATGATCACCGCCGTGACCCTGGCATTATCGCTGGCGTTTGAGCCGGCCGAGCGCAACCTCATGCAACGACCGCCACGCCGCCCGGATGAGCCCTTGTTGTCGAAGCGCTTACTGGAACGCGTTGCCCTGGTGTCCGCGCTGATGGTGATCACCACCTTCGGCCTGTTCATCTGGGTGCGTCAGCAGGGCGCCTCACTGGAGCTGGCGCGTACCGTGGCGGTGAACACACTGGTAGTGGGCGAGGCATTCTATTTGTTCAACACCCGCTACCTGAGTGCATCTTCCGTCAATTTGAAGGCGTTCACCGGCAGCCGCTATGCCTTGATTGCCACGGCAACAGTGCTGCTGTTCCAGTTATTATTTACCTACAGCGCGCCGATGCAGACGCTGTTTCATACCCGCGCACTCGAAGCCTTTCACTGGCTACTGATTGCGGGCGCCGGGCTGGCGGTGTTTCTGCTGGTCGAAGTGGAAAAGGCCTGGCTACGCCGGGGTGCGCGCCGGGAGCGGTAGTTAGCGCCGCGTCGGCAGCGTCGGCAGCGTCGGCAGCGCGAGGATATGTGCGGCTTCGTTGAGCACGAAATCCTTGAAACCCCGCGCTACCGCTGATAACCGTTTGCCGGAACGGTGCATGATGTACCACTTGCGCAGAATCGGTAATTCACGCACATCCAGTATCACCAGCCGCTTGAGCGCCAACTCCATCTCCAGAGTGTGCAATGACAACAAGCCGACGCCCAGGCCGGCTTCGACACCCTGCTTGATCGCCTCGGAGCTGCTCATTTCCATCGCCGCAGACAGTGCCGCACCGTGCTCGGCAAAAAAACGCTCGGAGGCCGAACGGGTACCGGAGCCCTTTTCGCGCACCAGGAAGGTTTCCTCCTGCAGGCGCTTGAGCGGAATATTCCTGTTGTTTTGCAGCGGATGACCGGTCGGTGCAATGGCCACCAGAGGGTTGTCCATGAAACTCTCGGCCGCCAGCTCCATGTTCCCGGGCGGCTCACCCATGATCACCAGGTCAGTTTCGTTGGCGGCCAGTTCATCGAGCAAACGGTCCCGATTGGTCACATCGAGGCTGACCCGCACATGCGGGTAACGCCGGCAGAAGGGCGCCAGCAGCTTGGGCACGAAGTAGTTGGCCGTGCTCGCCACGGAGAGCTTCAGGCGTCCCCGCTCGAGGCCGCGCATTTCGTCGAACACTTGGCCGGCTTCCAGCAGGGTGGCCTGAATAGTCGCCGCGTAACCCTGCAGCTCTTTGCCGGCTTCGGTAAGAAACACTTTTTTCCCGACTTGCTCGAACAGGGGCAGCCCGACCTCTTCCTCCAACTGCTTAATCTGCATTGAAACCGCCGGTTGCGTCAGATGCAGATCCTTGGAGGCGTGGGTAAAACTCAGGTGCCGAGCGACCGCCTCAAAAATACGCAACTGTCTTAGGGTCAGGTTCACGGGAATATTTCTTTATGCAATGATCGCCAATAATAACTATTTCTTATTTTAAAACCAAGCACCGCGCCAGACTCTCCAAGCGGAGCCAGCAGGCGCGCGATTCGCCCATCTCTGTTAGGCTGGCGCCGAGATGCGCACCCTGACCTTGATCCGACACGCCAAATCGAGCTGGCAAGAGTCCGCCCTGAATGATTTTGACCGGCCGCTGAATGCGCGCGGCGAGCGCGATGCGCCGGCGGCGGGTACCGCCCTGCGAGGCGAAGGCGTGAGTTTCGATCTGATGGTCAGCAGTCCGGCGTTGCGCGCCCTGACCACCGCGCGGCTGATCGCAGCCGCAATGGGCTATGCCGAGAGCGATATACTCCAGGAGGCCGATCTCTACGACGCGAATGTCAGAGAGCTGCTAGGCGTGGTGCACCGCCTGCCCGACCGCGCCACCACGGTGGCGCTGGTGGCGCATAATCCGGGGTTGACGGATTTAGGCAATTTCCTCAGCGGCGAGCACATCGAAAACCTGCCCACCTGCGCCCTCGCCAGCATCAGTTTCGAGCTCGACACCTGGCAGGCTGTGTGGCGTGACAGCGGACGACTCACCCGTTACGAGTATCCGCGCAAGTACAGGGTCTGATCAGCCGGAGTTTTTATCCTTCAGGCGTTCGATCCCCAGCGCCTTGAGCATGTACTTTTCGTAGATCGGCTCGGCACCGCCCTGCTTCATCTTGCGCAGAAAGTATTTCTCGAACGCGATCTTGGCGTAGTGGACCCACTTCCCCTTCTTGAACCAATTTACGTTACGTGGCGGCAGCTGCGGCAGGGCCACAAAAGCCGCCCCGGTATCACCCATATCCGCCAGGCAGATAGCATTCCAGGTGGCTTTGTGGCTAGGTTGCTGGCCGGCGAGTTCTTCTTTGATGTTCTCCACGATAGCGCTCACCATCGATTCGATCATGTAGCCTGTCTTGGGCGCACCTGTAGGCACCGGCGTCGCCTCGACCGGCGCAATAGCGATACAGACCCCGGCGGAATAGATATTGGGGTACGTCGGACTGCGCTGGTGGCCGTCGACAGTGACAAAACCGCGCGGATTGCACAGCCCCTCGACGCTGGCAACGGCCTCGACCCCCTTGAAGGCCGGCAGCATCATGGAGTAATTGAAAGACAGCTCGTGCTGCTTTTTTACCGCCCCATCTTCGTTGTACTCGTCAACGAACATCTTGCCCGCTTCGACCCTGGTAACCTTGGCATTGGTAATCCAGCTGATATGCCGGCTGCGCAACTCGGATTCCAGCATCCCCTTGGAATCACCGACCCCACCCAGACCCAGGTGGCCGATGTAGGGTTCGGACGTCACGTAGGTCATGGGAACCCTGTCGCGCAACTTGCGCTTGCGCAAGTCGGTGTCCATGATAAACGCAAATTCATACGCCGGGCCGAAGCAACTCGCAAACGGCATCGCACCGATGACCACGTGGCCGGGGTTTTCAATCAGCTGTTCGTAGTTCTCCAGCGCTTTCGTGGCATGCTCCACGGTGCAGACTGAACTGGTATGCCCCTCCGGGCCGGACCCCTCGACTTCCTCGAAGGCCAGGCGCGGGCCGGTAGTGATCACCAGATAGTCATAATTGACCGTCTTCCCGGATGCCAGGGAAATCGTATTGTCCTTGGCATCTATCCGCGTGGCCGCCTCGGCGATAAACGCTATATTCTTTTTTTCAAGGTAGGAGCGAATCGGGAAGCTGATATCGTCCGGCTTGCGCCAGCCGACGGCCAGCCACGGATTGGACGGTACAAACTGAAATTTTTCGCTGGCGTTAATGACCGTAATCTGGTGTTCGCCCGAGAGCGCTTCGCGCAGCTCATAGGCACAGGGCGTGCCGCCGGTACCGGCGCCGAGAATAACAATATGTGCCATGATCTCTTCTCCGTAACTTTTTATCGGGACAACAGTTCGTGCCGGATGTCAGTTATATTAGCAGTTTTTCCGTGCCTTTTACGAAAAAGGCTTGGCGGGGCTAGCGGTCGCGGCCACGGTCGAAGTGAATAACGGTAGCGTCGCCACCGGTTCTGGGTTGCCTGTCATTGAGCAGGTCCAGCGCTTTGAGGAACTCACCCTGCAGGCGGCCCATGACTTGAGCGCCTTTTGCTTCGTAGTAAACACAGGTGTAGCCGACCGGCGTACGCAGATCACCGCGCTCTCCGGGATGAAACTCGCGCCAGGCCAGACCGATGACCCGCGGCCCCTGCCCGTCGACGAAAACAACCTCTTCGCGGTCGAAAACCGCCAAGTATTGCATGGCCCGTATGGGAATAAAGAGATTACTACCGTTGTTACGCGAATACAGCAGCAGGAGCTTGCGGTAATGTTCGGCCGGCAAGCGACGCAATTCGCGACCCCGTTCCGGACCGCGTTCGAAGCTCAGTTCCATAGCGACACCACGGCGTGCTCAGGCTGAACGGAGCGGGCTAATGCTCGTCGTCGGATAACTCCGGATTCCAGCCATCGGAGCGGGCGCGCTTGACCGCTGCGCCCTGGATGCGCAAATAGCGTTCGCGCACCTCCTCAGGCAGCCGGTTGACCTGGAATTCGTACTTGCCCCACTCGCTCTGCACCTTGGACCATAAATCCTCGATTCCCTGCGACAACCAGCCCTCGCAGGTCTCGGACTCCGGTATCAATCCGAATGCCCAGGCGTCGCGAATAATCCTACCGGTATCGGTCATACCGCCGTCAATATCCTTATCGATCCCGACGTAGCGCGCTGCCTGTTTCGATCCGCTCATAGTAGGCTCCGGTTATGAAGTGAGACTGGCAAAGAGTGTCGGAAGCTGCTCCGGCAAACGTTGCACGTCGTCGATCACAGTGTAGTGGTTTTCGCCAAAAATGCGTTTAACATACCGGTCAGCATTGGGATCGAGCGTCAGGCAATAGGTCAGTATTCCCTTGGTGTGCAGCTCCTCGACCGCTTTACGCGTGTCATGGCGCAGGTGCTGCGGATCGCGCTCGTCGATATCCGCGGGTTCGCCGTCGGTGACTAAAAGCAGCAGTTTACGCCTTTCGGGCTGCTTCAACAGGTGCCGCGCCGCGTGGCGCATGGCCGCCCCCATACGCGTGGACAAGCCGCCGCGCATGCCCGCCAGTCGCCCCTTGGCCTCGTCATC
>JASBSN010000057.1 GCA_030148915.1 Thiogranum sp. | reverse complement strand
TGGTGATCGGTCTCGGTACCCGATTTTTCAGCGCCTCGCTGGTGATCCTTACACTGGTCGCCTGGGTCAGTGTCCATGCCGATAACGGCTATAATGTCTGCAGCAACGGCTATAAACTGCCGTTGATGTATCTGGTGATGTTTTTGCCGCTATTGTTCTCCGGGCCGGGAAAACTCAGTCTGGATTATCTGATTTACAGACGCCTGTGGCCGGACCCACCGCCAACGCAACGCGTTGATGTTTGAGAAAGCCAATAAGGCGCGAGGTGCTGCATGGTCAGAGTGTGGATAATTTCAATCATCGTTCTGCTCTACCTGGTAGTGCTGATCAGCGCCGTTTTTAAACCGGCGGTACTCTGGAGCCTGCTGGTAATCGTGCCGTTTACTGCGCTGTGGCTCAGAGACGCCAGGCAGTCCAAGCATACGCTGCTGCGCAATTTCCCGGTAATCGGGCATCTGCGTTACTTCATGGAAATGGTGCGCCCGGAGATACAGCAGTATTTTATCGAGAACAATATCGATGCTTTTCCCATCGAGCGCGAATTTCGCAGTGTCGTCTATCAGCGCGCCAAAGGCGAGCTCGAAACCCGGCCCTTTGGTACCCAGCGTGACGTCTATCGCATCGGCTATGAATGGGCCGCTCATTCCATGAACGCCAAGCCGCCGACGGCACAAATCCCGCGTATCCGCATCGGCGGCCCGGCGTGTGAACAGCCCTATCATGCCTCGGTGTTGAATATTTCCGCGATGAGCTTTGGCGCGTTGTCCAGCAATGCCATCCGGGCCTTGAACCATGGCGCCAAAAAGGGGGGCTTTGCCCACAACAGCGGAGAGGGCGGCCTGTCGCCTTATCACCTGGAGCACGGCGGCGACCTTATCTGGCAGATCGGCACCGCCTATTTTGGTTGTCGCGATGCCGACGGGGGGTTTGACGGGCAATTGTTTGCCGAGCGCGCGAGTATCGACTCGGTGCGGATGATCGAGCTGAAACTCTCGCAGGGCGCCAAGCCGGGCCATGGTGGCGTGTTGCCCGGCGTGAAGGTCAGTGAGGAAATCGCGCAGATACGCGGCGTCGCGCCAGGAAAAACGGTTATCTCGCCCCCTTCCCACAGCGCCTTCAGCACTCCCCTCGAATTATTGATGTTCATCGACCGCTTGCGCAGGCTCTCCGGCGGTAAACCGGTGGGCCTGAAGTTGTGTGTAGGCCGGCGCACGGATGTGTTCGCGCTTTGCAAAGCCATGCTCGAAGCAAAAATTACGCCCGACTTCATTACCGTGGACGGGGGAGAAGGCGGTACGGGAGCGGCCCCCCTGGAGTTCACCAATTCACTGGGCATGCCGGCGCGCGATGCCTGGATAATGGTGCACAGCGCGCTGTCTGGCGTGAATCTGCGTAAAGACATCAAGCTGATCGCCAGCGGCAAAATCCTCACCGGTTTTCATATGATTCGCGCCCTGGCGCTCGGCGCGGATGTGTGTGCCTCGGCGCGTGGGATGATGCTCGCCCTGGGTTGTATCCAGTCGTTACGGTGTAACACCAATAACTGTCCCACCGGTATCACCACCCAGCGGCCTTCGCTGGTCTATGGATTGGATGTCGGCAACAAGTCGGAACGGGTGTACCGTTTTCACCGCGCCACGGTACACGGTGCGCTGGAACTGCTGGGTGCGATGGGCCTGGATCGCTTCGATGAACTGGAACCGCATCACATTTTCCGACGCATCGATGATTTGCGGGTGCGTCATCTCGGCGAGTTGTACGATTTTCTGGCCCCCGGGCAACTTCTGGACGACAAGGACGTGCCGGAGGGGCTGAGGAAAGAGTGGCGCGCCAGCAGGCCCGATTGCTGGACCCTGCAACCTGAACAAGGACAGTATGGGGGAGACTCCGCCCGCCAGGAGTAACAGGGGCGCGCGCAGCCCGGCCGCGGCCCCGTCGTTGGGATGTACTCCATACCCGGATTATGGTCTGGCGCGCATTGACATGCC
>JASBSN010000055.1 GCA_030148915.1 Thiogranum sp. | reverse complement strand
TGGGTAGACCACTATAAGTCCCGCAACGGGCGTTCCGGTCAACTCAGAGGAGATTTGACATGGGACGCAAACGAACGGCCGGACTCTATGAGCGCAATGGCGTCTGGCACATCGACAAACAGATCCGAGGTGTCCGCATTTGCGAAAGCACTGGAGAACGCAGCCTTGCAAAGGCGGAAGAATACCTCGCCAAAAAGACGGAGGAAGTCCGGCAAGCGGTCGTCTACGGAGTAAGGCCGAAACGCGCGTTTCGGCGCGCCGCAACCCGATACCTGAATGAGAACCCGCACAAGCGCCGTATCGCCGATACCGCGTTGCACCTGAAACAGCTGGACCCCTACATCGGCCACCTGCCGATCGAATCGGTTCACATGGGAACGCTGCAACCGTTTATCGAGGCACGGCGCAAGCAGGGAATCAAGACCAAGAGCATCAACCTGGCCCTGGGCGTGGTACGGCATATCCTGAATCTGGCGGCCTCGGAATGGCTGGACGGGAACAACCTGACCTGGCTGCACACGCCGCCCAAGATCAAATTGCTGCCGGTGACCGACGCGCGCAAGCCCTACCCGTTGTCCTGGGAAGAGCAAACGCGGCTGTTCAGCGAACTGGCTCCGCATCTGGCCAGGATGGCATTGTTCAAAGTCAATACGGGTACGCGGGAAAAGGAAGTGTGCGGCCTGCGCTGGGAATGGGAAGTCCCGGTGCCTGAGCTGGGAACCAGTGTGTTCATCATCCCGGAAGACCGGGTAAAAAATGGTGAAGAACGGTTGCTGGTACTGAACCGGGTTGCGAAATCCGTCATCGAGGACGTGCGTGGTGAACACCCGGAATACGTGTTCACCTACCGCGGCCATCCAGTGACGGTGATGAACAACTCGGCCTGGCAACGGGCGCGCAAGCGCGTGGGACTTTCGCAGGTGCGGGTGCACGACCTCAAGCACACCTTCGGCCGTCGCTTACGTGCAGCCGGCGTGAGCTACGAGGACCGGCAGGATCTGCTGGGACACAAGTCGGGCAGGATCACCACGCACTACTCGGCGGCCGAACTGGAGAACCTGATTGAGGCTGCAAACAAGGTGTGCGGGGAAAACTCCCGCAAAAGTCCCGCACTGGTGTTGTTGAAGCAAAAGGCGGTTGCGGAAGAGGTTGTAACTGCTTAATCGTTATTTGAAAAATGGCGCGCCCGGAAGGATTCGAACCTCCGACCGCCTGGTTCGTAGCCAGGTACTCTATCCAGCTGAGCTACGGGCGCGAAGTGGAAGCGCGCGATTATCCATGAGAGGGCCGTAAAACTCAAGGATCTCTTGGCGCTTTGTGTATACCGCCGCAAATAAAAAAGCCCCGTTTAGGGGCTGTTTACATGTGGCGGAGAGCGAGGGATTCGAACCCTCGATGGGCGTTAACCCATACACCCTTAGCAGGGGTGCGCCTTCAGCCGCTCGGCCAGCTCTCCGATCTGCTCAAACGGCTTGGATGAAGCCTGCTTGCAGCAGTCGGGTAGGATACCGGCGCGTGGGCATGAGGTAAAGTTCAATTAGTCGGAATCGACAGTTTCCGTGGGCGATTCGGCATCCTGCTCCCGCTTGATACGCTCGTAAATTTCTTCGCGATGGACCGCCACATCCTTGGGGGCGTTGACGCCGATGCGAACCTGGTTACCCTTGACGCCCAATACAGTAACCGTGACTTCGTCACCGATCATCAGGGTTTCGCCAACCCTGCGTGTAAGTATCAACATTCCTTTCGTCTCCTTGACCTGCTGTTACAACCAACTCTCACGGTTATCGCGGTCGGCACGTCTGCGGCGCACAGCCAACATGGTAATTGTCGGCCAGCGCCTGTAAAACTATACCCTCCAGCTAAGTTTTTTGTTTTTGTTGGTAATTTGGGCCGCACTGTTCGCCCCGGGGCGCTCAGGCTGTCATTGGCTGCTCGAGGTGAAAAGCGTCGTGCAGGGCGCGCACGCCGAGTTCGAGGTATTTTTCATCGACCACCACCGAGACCTTGATTTCCGATGTGGAGATCATTCTGATGTTGATACCCTCGGCGGCCAGGGTTTGGAACATGGTCGAGGCGATACCCGCGTGGGAGCGCATGCCCACCCCCACCAGCGAGATCTTAACAATTTTCGGATCACCGACCACTTCGCGGGCGCCCATGTCACCGGCCACCGTCTGCAGTATTTCCAGTGCGCGCTGGTAGTCGTTGCGGTGCACGGTAAAGGTAAAATCCGTGGTATCCCCGCCCGGTGCGACGTTCTGCACAATCATATCGACTTCGATATTCGCCTCGGCGACCGGCCCCAGCAGCAGGTGGGCGACGCCCGGCTGGTCGGGCACACCCAGGGCCGTCAGCTTGGCTTCATCGCGATTGAACGCAATGCCGGAAATCAGGGCCTGTTCCATGCCTTCATCCTCGTAAGTAATCAGCGTACCGTCGCCTTCGGCGAAGCTCGACAGAACGCGTAATGGCACATTGTACTTGCCTGCGAACTCCACGGCACGGATTTGCAGCACTTTCGAGCCAAGGCTGGCCATTTCCAGCATTTCCTCAAACGTCACCCGCGCCAGCCGGCGTGCCTGCGGCACCACCCGCGGATCGGTGGTGTAAACCCCATCCACATCAGTAAAAATCTGACATTCATCGGCTTTCAGCGCGGCCGCCAGCGCCACCGCGGTGGTATCCGAGCCACCGCGACCGAGGGTGGTGATATTGCCGCTTTCGTCGACCCCCTGGAAACCGGCCACCACCACCACCCGCTCGGCGGCCAGATCCGCCATTACCCGCTGGCCGTCTATGGCCTTGATTCGCGCCTTGTTATGGGCGTTATCGGTAAGGATCTGCACCTGCGGGCCGGTGTAGGAACGCGCCTGGCAACCGCGCGCCTGTAGCGCCATCGACAGCAGGGCGATGGTGGCCTGCTCGCCGGTGGCCAGCAACACGTCCAGCTCGCGCGGGGCGGGCCGCTCGGCGACGCTGGCCGCCAGACCCAACAGGCGGTCGGTCTCCCCGCTCATGGCCGAAACCACTACCACCAGTTGATGGCCCTGAGCCCGGTAGCGGATGATCTGGTCGGCCACGGCCTGAATGCGCTCGGGGCTGCCCACCGAGGTGCCGCCGAATTTCTGTACGAAAAGAGCCATATGTCCTGACGTGCGCGCGAAAAGCGGGAATTAAACTACAAATCAGCGCGACTGGGAACCGTTAGGGGAAATCAGGCGGTAGCGGCAGCGCCCAGTTGCTGCCTTACCCAGTCCGCGACGGAGGCCAGGGCGGCGGCGAGGTTTTGCGGCTGGTTACCGCCGGCTTGCGCCATGTCCGGCCGCCCGCCGCCGCGCCCACCGATCTGGGTGGCGACGTGGTTGACCAGTTCACCGGCTTTGAGACGGGAGGTTTCCGCCTTGGTGACACCGGCTACCAGCGCCACCTTGTCGCCGTTGACCGCGGCCAGTATCACCGCAGCGGCGCCCAGTTTGTCTTTTAACTGATCGACCGTATCACGCAACAGCCGCGCATCGGCGCCCTCCAGTGCGACGGCCAGCACTTTGATACCGTCGATCTCCTGCGCCTGGGCGGCGAGATCGCTGCCCTGGGAAGTAGCCTGCTTGGCTTTCAGGGCTTCCAGTTCTTTTTCCAGGTTGCGGTTGCGCTCCAGCAGCTGGGAGACGCGGGCGGTCACCTCGTCGCGGCTGCCTTTGACCAGCGCTGCCACCGCGCCGAGCTGCTGCTCCGTTTCGCCGATATACTCCAGCGCGCCGGCACCGGTCACCGCCTCGATACGGCGCACGCCGGAGGCAATACCGCCTTGTGAAACAATCTTAAACAGGCCGATATCACCGGCGCGGCTGACATGGGTGCCCCCGCACAGTTCGACCGAAAAATCGCCTACGGAGAGCACCCGTACTTCCTCGCCGTATTTCTCGCCGAACAGCGCCATGGCACCGGCCGCTATCGCCTGGTCTACGGGCATGACACGCGTTTGCGCCGCCGCGTTGGCGCGAATCTGTTCGTTGACCAGCTTTTCAATGCGCCGCAGCTCTTCGTCCGTCAGCGGCTGAAAGTGTGCAAAGTCGAAACGCAGCCGTTCGGGGTCGACCAGCGAGCCTTTCTGCTGCACATGCTCGCCGAGCACGCTGCGCAGCGCAGCATGCAGCAGGTGGGTGGCGGTATGATTGCGGCGCGTGGCGTTGCGGCGCTCGGTGTCGACCAGCGCTTCCAGATTGTCGCCAACGGCGATCGCGCCCTGGGTGAGCTCACCGATATGAACAATGGCACCCGCGCCCTGCTTGCGCGTATCCAGCACCCGGAATACGCCGCCTTGCTTGCGCAGCACACCACGGTCACCCACCTGGCCGCCGGATTCGGCATAAAAGGGTGTGCGGTCCAGCACCACCATACCCTGGTCGCCGACTTGCAGCCGCTCCACCGGCTGTCCGTTGACGAACAACGCGCTGACCGTCGCCTGATCGGCCTCGCGTTCGTAGCCGGTAAACTCGCTGCTACCGCTGAGCTCCAGGCCGCCGGTATCGTTGGCCGAAAACTGGCTGGCGGCCCGCGCGCGCTCACGCTGGGCGTTCATTTCACGCTCGAAACCCGGCATGTCCAGGCTCAGGTTGCGCTCGCGGGCAATGTCGGCAGTCAGATCGACGGGAAAGCCATAGGTGTCGTAGAGCTTGAATACTGTTTCGCCGGCAAGCTGATCGCCCTGCAGCCCGGCGATGGCCTCTTCGAGTATCTTCATACCGTTGTCGAGCGTTTCGGCAAAGCGCGTTTCCTCCTGCGCCAGCATTTGCTCGACCTGAGCGCGCTGATTCACCAGTTCCGGGTAGGCGTCGCCCATCTCTTTGGCCAGCGGCTCAACCAGCCGATAAAAAAAACTCTCGCGCATGCCCAGCTTATGACCATGACGAATGGCGCGGCGGATGATCCGCCGCAACACATAGCCACGCCCTTCGTTGGCCGGAAACACGCCGTCGACTATCAGAAAAGCGCAGGCGCGGATATGGTCGGCAATCACGCGCAGCGATGTGTGCGCCAGGTCCTGGCAGCGGGTCACCCTGGCGGCGGCTTTGATCAGGTTTTGGAACAGGTCTATTTCATAGTTACTATGCACGCCCTGCAAAATCGCCGCCAGGCGCTCCAGCCCCATGCCGGTGTCCACCGAGGGCTTGGGCAGGGGTGCTAACGCGCCGCCGGCGTCGCGGTCATACTGCATGAAGACCAGGTTCCAGATTTCGATATAGCGGTCACCGTCTTCCTCGGCCGTGCCCGGCGGCCCACCGGGCACGTCGGCACCGTGATCGTAAAAGATTTCCGTGCACGGACCACAGGGGCCGGTGTCGCCCATCGACCAGAAATTATCCTTGGCGCCAATGCGCGAGAAGCGCGACGGATCGACACCGATCTCATTCAGCCAGATGGCGGCGGCTTCCTCGTCTTCGGTGTATACCGTTACCCACAGGCGCTCGGGCGCCAGTCCGATAACATCGGTGAGGAATTCCCAGGCGTACCCAATCGCATCTTTCTTGAAATAGTCGCCGAAACTGAAGTTGCCGAGCATTTCGAAAAAGGTGTGATGCCGGGCGGTGTAGCCGACATTCTCCAGATCATTGTGCTTGCCGCCGGCGCGCACGCAGCGCTGCGAACTGGTGGCGCGGGTGTAGTCGCGCTGCTCCTTGCCGAGAAATACTTCCTTAAACTGCACCATGCCGGCGTTGGTGAACAACAGGGTGGGATCATTGGCCGGGACCAGCGGACTGGAGGGCACCACCACGTGACCCTTGTCGCGGAAAAAGTCCAGGAATGACTGGCGAATGGCAGTGGTGCTGTGAGAGCGGTTCATGGCGCGAAAAGGTACAGGATAAATGGCAAAAAGTACAAGCGCTTCCTGATGTTAGTTAGGGAAATTAGGCCTCGCTTTGTGCCTCGTGCGCCAGCGCGGCGCGCAACTGCTCGCCGCTGAAACCGCGCTGCTGCAAAAAGCGCATCTGCCGGGCGCGCTCGGCGAAATTCCCGACCGGCAGCCTGCCGAAGCGCTTGTGCCGCTGGCGGCGCGCCGAGCCGCTCCAGTCGAACTCGGCACCCGCCAGTGCGCTGTCAATCAGCCCCGGGGGCAGGCCGCGTTCACGCAATTCGGCCTCGATTCGCAGAGGGCCGAACCCACGCTCAAAGCGCGTTCTTACATAGGCCTCGGCGAAGCGCTCTTCGCTGAGTAAGCCCTCGTCGCGCAGCGCGGCGACCACCTGCTCGGCCAGTGCCGCGGGGTATCCCCGTCCGGTCAGCTTATAGCGCAGTTCCTGGGTGCTGTGTTCACGCCGCGCCAGCAGGCGCAGCGCCGTCGCCCGGGCCTGTTCGAAGGCCTGGGCGACGGCATTTTCAGCCTGCTGAGGAGCCGAGCTGTTCAACATTGTCCGGCAACGCTTGTTCGCCGGCGGGCGCCTTGTCCAGTAGCTTGGCCCGCAGTTGCTGATCGATGTGATCAGCGATATCCGGATTGTCCTTCAAAAAGTTGCGCACATTGTCCTTGCCCTGGCCGATGCGCTCGCCGTTATAGCTGTACCAGGCACCGGCCTTGTCGACGATGTCGTGCTTGACACCAAGGTCGATCAGCTCGCCATGGCGGGAAATGCCTTCGCCGTAGAGAATCTCGAATTCGGCCTGCCTGAACGGCGGCGCCATTTTGTTCTTCACCACCTTGACGCGGGTTTCGTTGCCGACGATTTCATCGCCCTTTTTGATGGCGCCGGTACGGCGGATATCCAACCTCACCGAAGCGTAAAATTTGAGCGCGTTGCCGCCGGTGGTGGTTTCCGGGTTACCGAACATGACGCCGATTTTCATGCGGATCTGGTTGATGAAGATCACCAGCGTGTTGGAGCGCTTGATGTTGGCGGTAAGCTTACGCAGCGCCTGTGACATCAGGCGGGCGTGCAGGCCCATGTGCGAATCGCCCATTTCGCCTTCGATTTCAGCCTTGGGGGTCAGGGCGGCGACCGAATCGACAACGACAATATCCACCGCCCCGGAACGCACCAGCATGTCGGCGATTTCCAGCGCCTGTTCGCCGGTATCCGGCTGCGATACCAGCAGGTCGTCGATCTGCACGCCGAGCTTTTCGGCGTAAGCCGGGTCGAGGGCGTGTTCGGCGTCGACAAAGGCCGCGGTGCCGCCGGCTTTCTGCGCCTCGGCGATGGCCTGCAGGGTCAGAGTGGTTTTGCCGGAGGATTCCGGGCCGTAGATCTCGACCACGCGTCCGCGCGGCAGGCCGCCGATACCCAGCGCCACATCCAGCGCCAGCGAACCGGTGGACACCACGTCAATATCACGGGCAGCGTTGACGTCGCCCATGCGCATGACCGACCCCTTGCCGAACTGCTTTTCAATCTGGCCCAGCGCCGCGCTCAACGCCTTGCGTTTGTTGTCATCCATAGATATTCCTCCGCTTGAGATACAGGTTCAGGGCGTCCCTGCCCCAGGGTCGGCGGCCGGCTTCACCGCCTGGCAGGCTTCCCTGCCGTCTGCAACAGACTGATTATCACACTACTGTAAAAATAAACAGTATGCAAACTTTTCCCGCCCGGCGCCGGCATCTCCCTTAGACGCCGGCCGGCCAGCGCCCGCGGAGCCGGTAGCGCAGATCTCCGTCGAGCCTCACGGATTCGGCGAGGACAAATTCACGGACATCCCATTCCAGTTTCGGCAGATCGGTCTCACAGTGCGGATTTTTATCTTTCCTGGAAAGGGTTACGTGAGGAACCCAATCCCGTTTGTCAGGCTGATAGCCACAGGTTGCCAACGCGGCGCCCAGTGCCTCCATAAGGGCGGTCAATCCGGGTGGGACCACGCGGGCACCCAGCCACCGGACTTGTGGCCGCGCCCAAAAATCGATATAATTAAGATTAATTTCAAATGGTTCAAATTTTATTCTAGAAACTACATTAGAATAGCAGCGCTCTTGCGCAGCCCCACAGGCGCCGAGAAAATACAGCGTCATGTGCAGGTTTTCTGCGGCCACCGGGTGTTGCGAGCAGCGCCGGGCCACGGCGGCCAGACGGGCGCGCGTCGGCGCGTCGGGCCACAGGGCAAAGAACAGGCGGCGCGCGGGCGCGGCACTCTCGTTCACTCGCCGCTCCGGCAGTGCGCCAGCAACACCTGCAGCGCCAGATACACTGCCTGGCGGCGCACCGCCTCGCGTCCGCCGTCAAAGCGCCGGTGCCTGCTGGCGCGCCAGCCGTCCGCGCCGGCCCAGGCAAACCACACCGTACCCACCGGCTTGTCGAGGCTACCGCCGGCGGGCCCGGCGATGCCGCTGATAGCCACTACCCGGTGGGCGCGGCTGTTGGCCAGCGCGCCGGCCGCCATGGCCTGAACTGTCTGCTCGCTGACCGCGCCGAAGTCCTCCAGGGTCGCAGCCGGTACGTTCAGCATGCGCTGTTTGGCCTGATTGCTGTAAGTAACAAAACCGCACTCGAACCAGGCCGAGCTGCCGGCCAGATCGGTGCACAGCTTGGCCGCCCAGCCACCGGTGCAGGATTCGGCGGTGGCCAGCCGCTCGCCGCGCGCGCTCAGGCACTCGGCGAGTTCTACCACCAGTTGTTCCACGGTTAGAGGCACGGGCTGGGCACGGATTGAATAATGGTGGGATCATCATTAGCAAAGCACAACGGCTAACGCAAGCTGTAGCCGCTCGGGCAATTCCAGTAGACTGCCGGCCATGACCGCGGCGGCCAGCTCCAGCAAACACACACCCATGATGCAGCAGTATCTGCGCATCAAGGCCGAGCACCCCGACATTCTGGTGTTCTACCGCATGGGCGATTTTTACGAGCTGTTTTACGATGACGCCCGCAAGGCCGCCGGCTTGCTGGATATCACCCTCACCAGCCGCGGCCAGTCCGCCGGCGAGCCGGTCGCCATGGCCGGCGTGCCGGTGCATGCCGTGGACCAGTACCTGGCGCGCCTGGTGCGCCTCGGGGAATCGGTGGCCATCTGCGAGCAGATCGGCGATCCGGCCGCCAGCAAGGGGCCGGTGGAACGTCAGGTGGTACGCATTCTGACCCCGGGCACCCTGACCGACGAGTCGCTGCTGGACGAACGCCGCGATCATCTGTTGGTGAGCCTCCATCGCGATGCCGAGGGCTTTTACGGTATCGCCTCGCTCGATCTGTCGGCCGGGCGCTTCGTGGTGCAGGAATTCAGCGGCGATGAAAACCTGCTCGGCGAACTCGAACGCCTGCAGCCGGCGGAACTGCTGATTGAGGAAGGGTGGACCCTGCCCGGGGGCGCCCGTGCGCCGGGCGCGGTACGCCGCCTGGCGCCCTGGCATTTCGATACCGCCAGCGCCGCGCGCCTGCTCAACGAACAGTTCGGCACCCGCGACCTGAGCGGTTTTGGTTGCCAGGACCTGCCGGTGGCGGTGGGCGCGGCGGGCGCCCTGCTGCAGTACGTCAAAGACACCCAGCGCGCCGCGCTGCCCCACCTGCACGGCCTGCGTACTGAACAACCGCAAGACGGCGTGATTCTGGACGCCGCCACGCGCCGCAATCTGGAAATCGACCAGTCGCAGTCAGGCCATAAACAGCACAGCCTGGTCGCGGTGCTGGATACATGCGTCACCGCCATGGGCAGCCGCATGCTGCGCCGCTGGCTGCACCGTCCGCTGCGCACCCGTGATCTGCTGAGCCGGCGCCACCAGTGCCTGGAATCGCTGTTGCAGGCGCGCCTGTTCGAGGCGCTGCGCGAACTGCTGCGCGGCGGCTGCGATCTGGAGCGCATTCTGGCGCGCGTGGCCCTGCAATCGGCCCGTCCGCGCGATCTGACCGCGCTGCGCGAAACGCTGGCGCGACTGCCCGACCTTCAGGCCTTACTGCGCGGCGGCCACGACCCGCTGCTCGGCGAGTTGTCCGCACGCATTCAGGAACATCCGCGGGTGGTCAAGCTGCTGCGCCGCGCCCTGCCCGACATCCCGGCGGCCATCATCCGCGATGGCGGGGTTATCGCCAGCGGCTACGACGCTGAACTGGATGAGCTGCGCAGCCTCAGTGAACACAGCGACAATCTCCTCGTCGAGATGGAAAAACAGGAACGCGAACGCAGCGGCATCGGCAATCTGAAAATCCGCTACAACCGCGTACACGGCTATTACCTCGAGGTCAGCCGCGCCCAGGCCGCCCAGGTTCCGCAGGACTACCAGCGCCGTCAGACCCTCAAAGGCGTTGAGCGTTACATCACGCCGGCCCTAAAACAGCACGAGGACAAAGTGCTCGGCGCACGCAGCAAAGCGCTGGAACGGGAAAAAGTGCTGTACGGCGAGTTGCTGGAGCGACTCCTGGAGCAATTGCAGCCGCTGTCCACCTGCGCGCAGGCATTGGCCGAGGTGGACGTACTGTGCGCCCTGGCCGAACGCGCCGAAAACCTCGGCTGGTCGCGCCCGATGCTCAGCGATGAGCCCGGCCTGAGCATCGCCTGCGCTCGCCACCCGGTGGTCGAACAGGTCAATGACGCGCCCTTCGTGCCCAATGACGTGCAGCTGAACCATGAGCGCCGGCTGCTGGTCATTACCGGCCCTAATATGGGCGGCAAGTCGACCTATATGCGCCAGACCGCCCTCATCGCGCTGCTCGCCTCGATCGGCAGTTTCGTGCCCGCCGATGAGGCCCGCATCGGTCCGCTGGACCGGATTTTCACCCGTATCGGCGCTTCCGACGATCTCGCCTCGGGACGGTCTACTTTTATGGTGGAAATGACCGAAACCGCCAACATCCTCCATAACGCCACCCCGGGCAGCCTGGTGTTGATGGATGAAATCGGCCGCGGCACCAGCACCTACGATGGGCTGGCGCTGGCCTGGGCGGTGGCGCGCGAACTCGGTCGCGTCGGTGCTTTCACGCTGTTCGCCACGCACTACTTTGAGCTGACCCGGCTGCCGGAAGAAATCGCCACCGCCGCCAACATCCATTTGGATGCTGTCGAGCACGGCGACAAAATCGTCTTTCTGCACGCCGTCAAGGAAGGCCCGGCAAGCCGTAGTTATGGCATCCAGGTGGCGGCGCTGGCCGGAGTGCCCGAAGCGGTGCTCGGCGAAGCGCGGCGCCTGTTGCAGGAGCTCGAAAGCGCCCCGTCACAACACCTGCAGGAGTCGCCGCCGCGGCGCCAGATCGATCTGTTTGCCGCCCGCGAAGACCATCCGCTGGCCGACGCTTTGCAGGGCATCGACCCGGACAGTCTCACACCGCGTCAGGCGCTGGAACTTCTCTATACGCTGAAAACGCTGATCAGCGACGCCAAGGTATAAAAAAGCAAAGCATAAAAAAACGGGCCGTTACCGGCCCGTTTTTCTCAACACTGAGCAGCGTCGGTTAGTGTTTCTGTACCGGCACCGTCTCTTCGACCTGTTTGACTTCCATCGCCGAGAACTCGATTTCCGTACGCCGGTTGGGCGCCAGACAGTCGATCAGCGCGGCACCGTGCTTATCGGGGCAGTTGACCACCGGGTCGGCTTCACCGAGACCCTGCATGCTGATATAGGACGGCGCCATGCCTTTTTCAACCAAGTAGTCACGCACCGCGGCGGCACGCCGCTGCGACAGCGCCTGGTTATAGGCGTCGTCCCCGATTTCATCGGTGTAACCGCGAATCTGCAATTTCTGCTGTTGCAGGGTTTGCGCCGTCAAGGTGCTCAGCAGATCGTCGAGCGCCGCCTTGCCGCTGTCTTTGAGCTGATCGCTGTCGAAGCCAAACAGTGTGTCGGCTTGCAGACGTACCGGGTTTTCCTTGGTGACCATTACCACTTCTACAGCGGCAACCTCGGAGCCATCGCGCTTGGCAACGATTTCCGGATCGCATTCGACCACCGCGTTGGAGATCGACCAGCGCTGAGTGTGCACACAGTCGCCATAACCGGTGCGCACAACGCTGCCGGTATTGTCATCGACATAGCCAGGCTCCGCATGGCTCTGAAGACTGACCGTTCCCAGGCCGGCAAACAGCAATGCCAGGGTAAGTTTGTTCATTTTTTACCTCCGCCAAAATTATATTGAGAGACCGTTGACGACCACATTGATCGGCCGGCTCTCGACCGGTGGAAAACGGCTGTCCCTGTCGGGAGAGCGGATCAACACCGGAAAAGCGTTACTACGGAAGCTATTGTCGTGCACAACGGCGTAACGCGCAAATAACATTTGTTATATGCGCGGCGGGGGGAAGGCTAACTGGTGGCGGCACCGCAATTGCTCAGACTGAGGCTGGGCGGGTTGGTGGAAAAGACGAACGGCGAGGCTTTGCGCAACGCGCTCAAACCCAGCAGCATGCGGGTATTGGTCGGGAAAACGGCCGCCTCCACGTTACTCAATACACAGTTCTTGCCTAACACCAGGTGTTTAATCCGGTAGACCGGCAAGCGGTGCTCGCTGCCATCGGCCATGACACCGGTCAGTTCGCCGACATAATCGGCGTTGTTGGCCTGCTGAAGCAATAACAGCGTGTTTTCATTGATTGTCGTATAGCCCGCGCCGGTATCCACCATGAACTCCACCCGGCCGCTGCCGTGCATATTGGCCTCTATGTAGTAAGTCGCAAGCTGTTTCTGATTCATGGGAATGGTCAACTGGGATTCGGCGGCGGCGGCGCTCACAAGAGCACAGGCCGTCAGGGTGAAGAGCCAGCGTAGCGGTGCGCAATACATAACCTGTCCTAAGTGACAAAAAACCGTCGTTACTACTCTTAACGGCCGGCTTCTGCGCAAACTGAACCTGATCGAGGGTTTCTCCTTCAGCGCCGAATCCGTCGCCTTTTAAAGCAACCAGGTAAGTTTTTTTATTTATTACTTTCAATAATATACATGTTTTTTGCGAGAAAAGCCCGCACTCGTAAGCGCGCCCGGAGGGCGGCGGGGCCGTAATGAGGCAAGAAAATTGCATTTCGCCGGTGAGTCTTCCGGAACACGCACCCACGGGAACCCGTTATGAACATTGAAAAATTATCGCTGAAGGCGCTCGTCGTAACGGCCTTGTCGGTTATCGGCATTGTTGCTGTGGCCACCAGTTTTGTGTCAGAGAGCAAATATCGACAGGCAGCCGTCGAGGCGCAGGCACGCACGGTGACAAAGACACTCAAAGTTGTGACCGAGGCGGTCTTCGACCGCTTGGAGACCAACGGAACGCAATTCACCGCCGCCGCCGGCAAGGCGCTGGACAGTCATCCCGGGCTCGAGAGTTATCTGGCCGAAGCGCCTGCCGGTAGCGTCAACCCGACGCTGGCACAATTACTCGCTGCCCCCATGGCCGCCGAGCGGCCCGGTCTTCGTGTGCTCTCGGTGGGGCTCTACAACCAAGCCGGTGAGCGCCTGATGGACACCGGGCAGAAGGGCAATGTGAACCCCCTGCTGCTCAAATCCCGCAATCCTGAGCACGCCGTGTCCGGCTTCTGGTCGGGGGAAAACGGCGCACGCTTTACGGTCTTACAACCGGTTGGCGGTGCCGCGGGGCAGGGTTACCTGTCGATCTGCTTCGATCCGGTCTATGCCATGCAAGCGGTATCCAAGCTGACCGATCTGCCGCTGCGCATCGACAGGCCCGGGGCGACCGAGCCGCTGTATGAGACTGGCGCCTGGCCCGAGGCGTCGGCGCGCGAAACCACGCATGAGATTGTCTACCCGCTCATCGGCATCGAGGGTTCCACCGCTCTGGATCTGGTGGTGCTGGATGATTACTCCGCGCTGTCCCGCGCCACACGCGACACGCGCAACGCCATCACCTTGGTGTTCCTGGCTTTGATCGGTACCGCGTTGCTGATTGCCGTCCTGATTCTGAATAAATTTCTGTTCCACCCGCTGAGCGTTATGATCGAGGACATGCAACGCGTCTCGCGCGGCGATATCACCGCGCGGCTCAGCACCCGCTCGCTGACCGAGTTCCACAAGCTGGCCGATGCCTTCAACACCATGACCGGTCAGGTGCGCGAAATCATCGAACGCGAACGCCAATCGGCCGAAGATATCAAGGGCAAGGTTGAACTGATCCAGGATGTGGTCAGCATGGCCGCTGAGGGCGATCTGACCGGCGAGATCATGGTCTACCGCGAGCAGGACGTCATTTCCGAATTGGCCGGCGGTATCCAGCAAATGCTCGCCAGCCTGAACTCGCTGGTCGCACGTATCCAGCAGTCGGGCGTGCAGGTCACCTCCTCGGCCACAGAAATCGCCGCCACCGCCAAGGAGCAGGAGGCCACAGTCACCGAACAGGCCGCAACCACCAACCAGATCAAAGCCACGGTCACGGAAATCACCTCGACGGCCAAAGAACTGGTCAACACCATGAGCGATGTCACCGATGTTGCCTGGAAGACCTCCGAGAGCGCCAACGCCGGGCGCGCTTCGCTCAGCAGCATGGAAAACACCATGCACCAGATGATGGAGGCCACCGAATCCATCGGCTCCAAACTGGCTGTCCTGAGCGAGAAAGCCGGCAACATCAATACCGTCGTAACGACCATCAACCGCGTCGCGGACCAGACCAATTTGCTCTCATTGAACGCCGCCATCGAGGCGGAGAAAGCCGGCGAATACGGCGTCGGCTTTGCCGTGGTGGCCACCGAAATCCGGCGTCTCGCCGATCAGACCGCCGTGGCCACCTGGGATATCGAACAGATGGTCAAGGAAATGCAGTCGGCGGTGTCGGCCGGGGTCATGGGCATGGAGAAATTCTCCGAAGAAGTACGCCGCGGCGTCGACGACGTGCGCCAGGTCGGCTCGCAGTTGGCGCACATCATCGAACAGGTCGACACCCTCATACCCCGTTTTGACGAAGTCAACCAGGGTATGACCTCGCAATCTCAAGGCGCCCAACAGATCCGCGACGCTATCGTCCAACTGAGTGAGTCGGCACAACAGACCGCCGACTCTCTGCGCCAGTCCAACGGCGCCATCATGCAGCTCAATGAAGCGGCCGGGCGCTTGCAGCAGGGCGCGTCGAATTTCCGGGTCAGTACTTAGGGTCCGCCGCCGTGTTAATGCTGTTATTCCACCTGGGTAACAGCCGGTATGCGATTCCGGTCGCCGAGGTTGTCGAAGTGGCGCCGTGGGTGGAGCTCGAACCGGTCGCCCGCGCGCCGGATTATGTTGCCGGTTTATTCAACTACCGCGGACTGCTCGCGCCGGTGATTGATCTGTGCCAGATGACACAGCAGCGCCACTGCGCACACTTTTTCACCACCCGGATCGTGATCGTAAACTTTCCCCTGTCCGCTGGCGGCACGCGCACCCTCGGCCTGCTGGCAGAGCGCGTCACTGAAACGGTGGAACTGGAGTCCGGTGATTTTTCTCCCACCGGCTTGTGCCTGGCGCAGACCCCGTGGCTGGATGATGCCGCCACCACCGCCAACGGAGTGGTACAGAAAATTCGCCTTGCTCAGTTGTTACCCGAAGCACTCCAGTCGCAGCTGTTCTGTCTCGGAGAGACGTGAATGTCATCGGTTGCGGTCATCGAGGATCTGCTCAAGCGGCGCATGGGATTACACAGCGCGACGGTCGGTTCCGGCACGGTCGCCCAAGCCGTGAAGCATCGCATGCGCGATTGCGACATCAGCGATACACAGGCCTACCTGAAGGTGCTGGAGCATTCCGTAACCGAGCTGGACGCATTGATCGACACGGTGGTCATTCCGGAAACCTGGTTTTACCGCGACCGCTACCCCTTTGCCGCGTTCAGCGCCTGGGTGAGTGACCAATGGCTGCCGCGCCACGGCTACTCGCAGCTGCGCATCCTCAGCGTACCGTGCTCCAGCGGCGAGGAACCCTATACGCTGGCGATGTGTTTGGCCGATCTCGGTCTGCCGGCGGGTGTGGCGCACATCGATGCCGCGGATATCAGCCACCGCGGCATCGAAAAAGCCCGCGCCGCCAGTTACAGCGCCAATTCGTTCCGCGGTAACCAGCTGGAGTTTCGCGAACGCTATTTCACCGAGGAAAATCAGCGCTATCAGCTCAACGACGATATCCGTCACCGGGTCAGTCTGGAGCGCGCCAATTTTCTCGACGAGGGCTTTGTTCAGAACCGACAATCCTATCACGTCATCTTCTGCCGCAATTTGCTCATCTATTTCGATCGGCCGACGCAAAACACCGCCATCTCCAGCCTGGAGCGGCTGTTAAGCGAAGAGGGTGTGCTGTTTCTCGGCCACTCCGAAACCAATCTGCTGCTGGAGCGGCGTTTCGTACCCCTCGGCTACACCCGTTGTTTCGCTTTCCGGCGCGCCAGCAGCCGGGCCGGCGAAAGCTCCGGGTCGGCCCATGGACCGCGCGCGGGGCGCCGCCGAGCCCCGGTCCGCAGGCAACCACATCGGCCGAGCGGCACGCCCACGCCCTTCTCCGGCACGGTGACAGACAGTGCGCCGCCGCCAAAGGACAACCCGCAGCTTCTGGCAGAAGCTTTTCTGCTCGCCGACCGGGGACATCCGGCGCAAGCCACCCGAGTGTGCCAGACGCTGCTGCAACGCCGGTTCAAACCCGCCACCGTGCACTACCTGCTTGGCTTGATCAATGAATCGACGGGTAATCACGGTGACGCCGAGCAGCATCTGCGCAAAGCGGTGTACCTGGATCCGAACCACTACGAGGCGCTGGCGCATCTTGGGATGATGTGCCGGCAGCGGGGCGACACCAGCGCTGCACAGCGCTTCGAACAGCGCGCCGCCCGGGCACGAAGGCGACGCGATACAGAGGAGACGGACACATGACCCAAGACAACCGGCTCGCCGTCCAATCACTGGATGATTGCTGGAATCATATCGGTGTCTGGAGCAAGGCGGGTGCCAGCTGCCCACAGCTGGAAAGCTGCGTCCACTGCCGCAACTGTGATCACTATGCCAGTGCCGGGCGTTTGATGCTGGAACGCCCGGCACCCGATGATTACCGTCGCCAATGGACCGATCGCTTCGCCCGCCCCAAACAGGCGGCCGAAGCCGCGACCGACGCCGGGCTTCTGTTCAGGCTGGGAGACGAATGGTTTGCGCTCAGCAGCCGCTATGTCAGCGAAGTCACCAAGATGCTCAGCATTCACAGCCTGCCCCACTGCAGCGAGAATCTCGTCAAGGGTCTGGTGAACATACGCGGCGAATTAAAGCTGTGTATCTCCATAGGCAGCGCTCTGCAACTGGATAAGGCCAGTAGCGCGCATTTCACCGATCACGAGATTCTGGAACGCATGGTGCTGATCGAGAAAGACGATCAGAGCTTTGTTTTTCCGGTCAGCGAAGTCGAGGGGATTATCCACTACCCCGAGCACGACCTCCTCGCCTTACCGCCCACCCTGGCCAACGCCAGGAGCAAACTCACTACCGCTGTCGTCAAATGGCGCGACAATCAGGTGGGCATACTGGATCACGAATTGCTGTTCTATTCATTGGCAAAGGGACTGACATGAGCGAGGAACTCGGCGATTTTTCCATGCTGGAGTTGTTCCGCCTGGAGGTGGACAGCCAGACCGGCATCATGACCGACAGCCTGTTGGCGCTGGAGCAGAACGCGCAGGACGGAGGTAAGCTGGAAGCGCTGATGCGCGCCGCGCATTCCATCAAAGGCGCGGCGCGGATGGTCGACGTCGAAGCCGGCGTCAAACTCGCGCACACCCTGGAAGACTGTTTCGTCATGGCGCAAAAGGGCGAACTTATTCTGCAGGCGGCGCATATCGACATGCTGCTGAAGGGGGTCGATGAGCTGGTGGCGATTTCGCGCCAGTCCGGCGACGAGCGCTTGCTGGAGCAGTTATGCGAACAGATCCTGGCCATCGGCCAGGATCCGCCCGACGCGCAAGCGACGATAGATGAGAGTGTGCAAAACCCGGCGCAGGAAATCGTCCAGGCGGAGGCGCTCGGGCGCCCCGAGGCGGCCAACGAAGCGGACACACCGCAGCCCGCCGGCGCCGTGGGCGGAAATGCCACCGCTGGCAGCCCGCCAACGGCGAATCCGGGTGGCGCCGACGACGCGGTGCGGGTCTCCTCGGAGAGTCTGAACCGTCTGGTGGGACTGGCCGGCGAAGTGCAGGTCGGTTCGCGCTGGCTGCGCCCCTACTCCAACGCGCTGGTGCAGATCAAACATCGGCAGGCGGAACTGGTCAGCCTGCTGGACCGCTTAAACGATAATCTCTACGCCTGCGGTGGCGATGAATACAGCAAAACGCTGACCGCGGAAATACAGACCAAAGCCAATCGCTGCCGGCACCTGCTGAGCGACCGGATGATCGAACTCGATGACTTCGACCGGCGCATGCACAACCTCTCCAACCGCTTGCACAGCGAAGTGATCGCCAGCCGTATGCGCCCCTTCGCCGATGTCACGCGTGGCTTCCCGCGCATGGTACGGGATCTTTCACGCCAGCTCGGCAAGCAGGTGGAACTGAAGATAGAAGGACTCAATACCCAGGTCGACCGGGATATACTCGAGCGCATCGAGGCGCCCCTCAATCACCTGTTGCGCAATGCGCTCGATCACGGCGTAGAAACACCCGCACAACGCCGTCAGGCGGGAAAAAACGAAACCGCGGTACTGACACTCACCGCGCTGCACAACTCCGGCATGCTATCGGTGCACGTAGAAGACGACGGGCGTGGCATTGATCTGGACCGCCTCCGCCAACGCATCGTCGGCAAAGGTCTGGTGAACCAGACGATGGCCGCAGAGCTGAGCGACAGCGAACTGCTCGAATTTCTGTTTTTGCCCGGTTTTTCCACCCGCGAAGAGGTCACCGAGATCTCCGGACGAGGCGTAGGGCTGGACGTGGTCCACAGCACCGTCCAGGAAATGCGCGGCGTGGTGCGCGCCGAGAGCATGCTCAACGAAGGCACCCGCTTCCTCCTGCAATTGCCCTTGACCCTCTCTATTATTCGCGCGCTGCTGGTGGATATCGGCGGCGAGCTCTATGCCATACCCTTGGCGCGTATCGACCGCACCCTGAAACTGGATACCAGCCGGCTGGACTCTCTGGAGGGCCGTCAGTATTTCACCCTCGGCAGTCAGCACATCGGTCTGGTATTCGCTAACCAGGTACTCGGCTGCGAGAGCTCGGGCGAACACCACGACAGGCTGCCGGTGGTGGTGCTGGGCGAACGCCTGCAGCGCTCGGGGCTGGTGGTGGATCGGCTTATCGGCGAGCGCAGTCTGGTGGTGCATACATTGGATGCCCGCCTGGGAAAAATCCAGGATATCAGCGCCGCCAGCGTGCTGGAAAACGGCGACCCCTGCCTGATTATCGACGTCGACGACATGCTGCGTTCCATCGATATCCTGATCGCCGGTGGACGTCTTAACCGCGTGGAAAACAAACCCGCGGACCAGGATACGCGCGGCAAGCGCATCCTGGTCGTTGACGATTCCATCACCGTGCGCGAAGTCGAACGCAATATGCTTGCCACACGCGGCTACAAGGTCGATGTCGCCGTCGACGGCATGGACGGCTGGAATGCCATCCGCACGCAAGCCTACGATCTGGTCATCAGTGATATCGACATGCCGCGCATGAACGGCTTCGAGTTCGTCAAACTGATCAAACAGGACCAGCGTTTGAAGCAGACGCCGGTGATGATTGTTTCCTACAAAGATCGCGAGGAAGACCGTCAGCGCGGCCTGGACGTGGGGGCCGACTACTACCTCACCAAAGGCAGTTTTCAGGACGAAACGCTGATCGACGCGGTCATCGATCTGATCGGCACCGCGCGATAGGAACCGGTGATGCTGAAACTAGCCATCGTCAACGATTCGCTTATGGCCGCAGAGGCCCTGCGCCGTGTGGTCGACAGCGTTCCGGATTATCAATTGCTGTGGGTGGCCTACGACGGGGTGGAAGCGGTCGCCAAATGCGCCGATTTATGTCCGGACATTATTCTGATGGACCTGATTATGCCGCACATGGATGGGGTGGAGGCGACGCGCGCCATCTGCGCGGAGCATCAATGCGCTATCCTGGTGGTGACCGCCAGTGTCGGCGGGCATGCCGGGAAAGTCTTTGAGGCGATGGGAGCCGGTGCCCTCGATGCCGTTAACACGCCGGTACTGGGTGCCGGCGGCGACGGCGAAGGTGGAGATCTGCTGATCGCCAAAATCGATACCATCGCTACGCTGCTGAGAGGCACGCCCCTGCGCCACGCGGTCACCCGACCGGCGATGCGAACGCCCCCGCGCTGCGAGGGACCGCCGCTGATCGCCATCGGCGCTTCCACCGGCGGTCCCTCGGCGCTGCGCGAAGTGTTGCGCGCGCTGCCGCCCGAACCGGGCGTCGCCATCGCCATTGTGCAACACGTGGACGAACAGTTTGCCGCCAGCTTTACGCAATGGCTCGATGACCAGGTCCCGCTGAACGTGCGCGGTGCGCAAGCCGGCGAGCCCCTGGTGGTGAATACCGCACTGGTCTGTAGCCGCGAGGACCATCTGGTGCTCGGAGCGGACGGCCTTCTTGATTACCATCCTGAACCGCGCTCCCTGGCCTACCGGCCCTCGGTCGACGTTTTTTTTCACAGCCTGGCGGAAAATCATAAAAATCAATTGATTGGAGTATTGTTGACCGGCATGGGCAAGGACGGCGCGGCGGGCCTCAAGGCATTGCGGGATCACCGCTGGGAAACCATCGCTCAAGATCAGGAGAGTTGTGCCGTTTACGGTATGCCGAAGGCCGCAAAGGAATTGCAGGCCGCGAGCGAAATTCTGTCGTTGGTGAACATTGGGCCGCGTCTGGCCGAATGGGCAGTCCTGGCCGCGTCGATTGACGCCAAACCACGAAGCAGCGTATGAACAGGGAAGAAAACAGCAGCGCGGATGACACAGAAACCGACCACGCCAAGTGGGCGGTGGTTTTGTTGGTCGACGACCAGGCGATGATTGCCGAGGGCATCCGGCGCATGATCGCCGACGAGCCGGATATCCGTTTTCATTATTGCGCCGACCCCAAAAAAGCCGTTCACGAGGCCATCGCCTGCAAAGCCACGGTGATCCTCCAGGATCTGGTGATGCCGGATGTCGATGGCATGACGCTGGTGCGCTTTTATCGCAACAACCCCTCCACGCGCGACGTACCGGTGATTGTACTGTCGAGCAAGGACGACCCCAATATCAAGAGCGATGCCTTCGATCATGGCGCTACCGACTACCTCGTCAAACTGCCGGAAAAAGTCGAGCTGCTGGCGCGCATCCGCGCCCACGCCAAAAGCTACATTGCGCAGAAAGAACGCGACGAAGCCTTCAGCAATCTGCGCAGCATGCAAGAGCAGTTGGAGAAAATGAACACCGAACTGTCGCGTAGCAACCGCGAACTGCAACGCCTCTCCGCCATGGACGGGCTGACCGGTCTGGCCAACCGTCGCCAGTTCGACACCAGCCTGGAGGTGGAGTGGCAACGCGCCACACGCAGTAGCCTGCCGCTGTCGCTGATCTTCGCCGATATCGATTTTTTCAAACGTTTCAACGACCACTACGGGCACCAGTGCGGTGATGACTGCTTGCAGCGGGTTGCCAACGCGCTGCAGCACAGCATCCACCGGCCGGCGGATCTGGTCAGCCGCTACGGCGGTGAAGAATTTGTCATGATTCTGCCGGAAACCACCGCGGACGGCGCCAAAACCGTGGCCGATAAAGTGCTCGCCGCGGTCGCCTCGCTCAATATCCCCCACGCCAACTCAGAGGCCGCCGAGCATGTCACGCTGAGCATCGGCGTCGCTACGCTGTGTCCGAAAGAAGGCTCACAGCCACAAGAACTTATCGAAACCGCCGACAAGATGCTCTACCGTGCCAAAGAGTCCGGACGCAATTGTATTGAGGTCGCCCAGCCCTCATCGACGCTGAAGAGCGTGTGTAATTAAAACCCGCCAGCGGGTCTCTCCCGTGGTTGGCCGATGACTCCACCACCTGCCCTGTCAGCGCTATTGCGTGTATGATTAGCGCCGGTCCAAGCAGGAGCGTATTATGACCTTTGTCGTAGGTGAAAATTGTATCAAGTGTAAATATACCGACTGCGTCGAGGTGTGCCCGGTGGACTGTTTCCACGAGGGGCCGAATTTCCTCGTCATTGATCCGGAAGAGTGTATCGACTGTACCCTTTGCGAACCCGAATGTCCGGCGGAAGCCATATTCCCGGAGGACGACCTGCCGGCCGCTCAGGAGTCGTTTCTCGCCCTCAACGAAGAACTGGCACAAATCTGGCCGGTGCTCACCCAGCAGAAAGCCGCACCCCCCGATGCAGATGAGTGGAACGGCAAGGAAGGCAAGCTGGACCTGCTCGAACGTTGAATCTGCTGCTCCCCTTCAGCCAGGACCCACTGGCTGTCGCTGCACGGCAGATACTCGATCACCATCAAAGCGCGCTCCCCGACCTCAGTCGCTGCCGGGTACTGCTTCCCGACACCCAGTGCGCACCGCAACTGCGCGCCGCGTTGCTCGCCGAGGCGAAACAGCGCGGCTATGAGGCGTTGCTCGGTCCGGTCATCGAACCTCTCGCTACCTGGCTGGGTCAGTTTTCCTGCGCTACTGCGCGCATTCTTTCCCGACCTGCCCAGGAACTGGTACTCGCCGAGGCGTTACGCGGCGCCCGCCCCGTCTACGCCGACACCGACCCCTGGCTGCTGGCCGACCAGCTGTTGTCGCTGTTTGCCGAACTGACCCATCATCTGGTGCAGATTCCAGTGCGCCTGGAGGCATTCGAAGCCGTCCTGCGACACGGTTACGGCATCCATACCCCCTCGGCTGCGCTGCAGCAGGAAGCCTGGATTTTGCACACCTTGTGGAACGCCTGGCATCGTCAACTGGAGCAAGAACAGAGCGTCGATGGGGCGGCCGCCTATCTGGCCCAATTGACCGCCAGTGTCGACCAGGCTGCCGAGGAGGATCTGTGGCTTATCGGTTTCGACCGTTTCACCCCGGCCGAAGTCCGCTGGCTGCAGGCACTGCGCGAACGGCGCCCGGTACGGCTACTGTTCCACGGCGCCGCCCGCTACGGCGACCATCACCCCGACGCACCGCTGCGACGTATCATTGAACAGCTGTCGCTGCATGACCTGGTGCCGCCGCAGCCCGCTGCCACCCCTTTCGAGCGCTTCCTGGGCGCCTTGTTCAACCCCTCGGAGCTGAATCTGGTTGCGCGCGCGCGCGCTTTTGCCGCTGACTGCCCAGCCGACCCCGTGCGTGGCCGTCTGTCGGTTCTCGGCGCGCAGCATCCGGAACAGGAAGCCCGGGCGGTGGCCTTGCAGGTCAAGCGCTGGTTAATCGACCAGGTGCAGCCGGTCGCGGTGATCACCGCCGACCGACGGCTCGCGCGCCGCGTCCGCGCCCTGCTGGAGGACTCCGGCATCATCCTCGACGATCCCGGTGGCTGGGCGCTCTCGACCACCAGCGCGGCGGCCACTCTGGAGCGCTGGCTGGAGAGTGTGGAAGAGGATTTCGCCTGCGCGCCGTTGCTGGACGTGCTCAAGTCGCCGTTCGTGGCTTTCGGCGAGCGCGAGCCGCACCTGGCCCGCGTCAGACGCCTGGAGCAGGACATCATCCGGCACGAAAACATCGCCCGCGGCCTGCAGCGATACCGCCGCCACCTCGACCTGCGCAGCGAGCGACTGCCGGGCTGGTCCGAGGGTACCCGACGGGAACTGCACGCCCTGCTCAATGGACTCGATCACGCCGCCGCTCCCTTGGTGGCGCTGCTGACCGGCCGCCACCAAGTGCACTTATACCTGGACGGACTACTGCAGAGCCTTGGCGAGTTGGGTATCGAGCAATCCCTGGCCGCCGACGCCGCCGGTCAGCAGGTACTGGAGTTGTTACAACAATTGCACCTCGCCGCCACCAGCATCGCGGCGACCCTGGATTGGCAGGAGTTCCGCAACTGGCTCGGCGGAAACCTGGAACGGGCCACTTACACCCTGGCGCTGTCAGCCAGCCCGGTGCGCCTGCTGACGCTGGAACAGAGCCGGCTGCAGCGCTTCGGCGGCGTTATTATCGCCGGCTGTAGTCGTGATCATCTGCCCGGTGCACCGCCCGGACAGACCTTTTTCAACCAGCGAGTGCGGGCCCAATTGGGTCTGCCGACCTGGCCGCAGTCGCTCAACCACACCCTGCACCACTTCGTGCGCGTACTGCATAGCGGCGATCGCGTGCTGTTGACCCGACATCGCGAAAGCGACGGTGAACCGGTGGCGGCAAGCCCGTGGCTGGAACTGCTGGAAACCTTTCATGCCAATGCCTACGCCACCTCGTTGCACGACAGCGAACTGCAGCGCCTGCTCAACCACCCCCAGGCACAACCGCTCTCACCCGACCGTGCGCCGCTGCCGGACACCCAGCGCCGGCCCGCCCCGCGTTCGCCCACGGCATTGCTGCCGCGCAGCTGGTCGGCCTACACCCATCAGCGCATCATCGACTGTCCCTACCGCTTTTTTGCCGCCGACACGCTCGGCCTGAAGCCCCGCGAGGAAATCCGCGAGGCGCTGAGCAAGAGCGATTACGGGGCCTTGATACACCGCGTCCTGCAAGCCTTCCACAGCGACATCAGCCACCTGCCCGGCCCCTGGACGGAGGCGCTCAGCGCCGATAACCGCGCTGCGGCACTGGCATTGCTGGAGCGCATCAGCGCGGCGGTATTCGCCAACGCGCTGCGTGATAATTTTCAGGCGCGCAGTTGGCTGCAGCAATGGCTGGACTGCCTGCCCGGCTATCTGGACTGGCTCGCCGAGCGCCAGGCGCACTGGCAGTTGCAGGCCGTGGAAGTTAAAGCCGAACGCGAAATCAGCGCACAGCTGCGCTTAAAAGGGCGCATCGATCGCCTCGACCAGCACGCCGGGGCGGTGGCGATCGTGGACTACAAAACCGGCCCGCCAGCGACCCCGGACGAGGTGCTGCAAGGCGAAGCGGTGCAGTTGCCCAGTTACGCGCTGCTGCTGGACCTGCCCGTTGAACAGCTGGAATATCTGCACATCGGGAATGCCGGTGTCAGGGCCGTGCGCTGTGCCGAAGGGACGGACTTGCAGGCGCTTCTGGGCCAGGTGTCGCAACGCCTGAGCGTGCTCGGCCGGGCCTTAGTTGAGCAAGCGCCGCTGCCTGCCTGGGGTGACGCCAAAGTGTGTGGCTACTGCGAATTCAGTGGACTGTGCCGGCGCGATAACTGGTACGCCGACGGACGCGAAGCATGAGCACCGGCAACCCGGCCGCCGATCCGGCGCACAGCTGCAGTGTCCTCGCCTCCGCGGGCACCGGTAAGACCTGGCAGTTGGTAGCGCGCCTGACCCGGCTCCTGCTCGGCGGCGCGCGCCTCGACAGCCTGCTTGCCATCACCTTCACGCGCAAGGCCGCAGGAGAGATGCAGGAACGGCTCAACGAGCGACTGCGCCAACTACTCGAGGCCGATGATCTCAGCCTCGACCAGCTACTGGAGGAGATCGGCGAAGTCCCGGACGCGCCACTGCGCGCGCGTGCACGCGAATTGTTCGAATCGACATTGCGCAGCGAACAGCGTCTGCGCGCCAGCACCTTCCACAGTTTTTGTCAGGACCTGCTGCAGCGTTTTCCCCTGGAAGCAGGGCTACCGCCGGGGTTCGAACTCGCCGAGGAGACCGGACTGCTGGTCAACGAAGCCTGGGACGCGCTGTTCGCCGAAGTCACGGCGACCCCGCAACAGCCTCTGGCGCTCGCCCTGAGCCAGCTGTTCGCCTCGCTTGGCGGTCTGCACAACAGCCGCGCGGCCCTGTTTGCGTTTGTCGGTCATCGCAGCGACTGGTGGGCCTACACCCAAGACTGCGCCGACCCGGTGGGCGAGGCAGTGGCCCGACTTGCCGACAAGCTGGATATCCGCGCCGAAAGCGCCGCCGGCGACGCTTTGTTCAGCCCCACCGCGCGCGCCGAGCTGAGCGAGTTTCAGGCGCTCCTGCAAAAACACGACACGGCCACCAACCGGCGCCACGCGCAACTGCTGCAAACCCTGGAGGCAACGCCATCGGCCGACGCCGACCACCTGTCTATCCTCTACCCGGTCTTTTTCACAACCGGCGACCAAGCGCGTAAACGCAAGGCCGGTAAAACGCAGCGCAAAGCCATGGGAGAGGACGGGGAAAGACGCTTTTTGCACCTGCACGATCTGTTCTGCGAACGTATCGCCGCGCTGCGCGAGCAACACCGGCGCCGGCGCACCCTGGAGATCAACAGCGCCTGGTATCGGGCCGGCGCGCGATTGCTTGAACATTTTCAACGCCTCAAGCGCGAACGCCGCCTGCTCGACTTTGCCGACCTGGAGTGGCACGCCTATCGCCTGCTCAATCATCCCGATCACGCGCACTGGATTCAATACAAACTGGATCAGCGCATCGAGCACCTGTTGATCGACGAATTCCAGGACACCAACCCCACCCAGTGGCGTTTGATACTGCCGCTGCTGGAGGAGATAGCCGCCGGCGGAGAGCGCCGGCGCAGCCTTTTTATTGTCGGCGACGCCAAGCAGTCCATCTATCGTTTCCGCCGTGGCAATCCGCGCCTGCTGAACGCCGCGGCCGACTGGATGCACCAACACCTGCACGCACCGCGCATTCACCTCGACCGGTCCTGGCGCTCTTCCCCGCTGATCATGGACTGTGTCAATACCCTGTTCCAGCATCCGCAGATGCAGGGGTTGCTCGAGGACTTCCAGGCACACGCCACGCAGCGCGAGCACTACTGGGGACGCATTGAGATCTGGCCGCTGATCGAAGCCGGCGAGTCGGGCCCGAGCCAGCCCGACAGCGGCGCGCTGCGCAACCCGCTGCTGCAACCGCGACCCTATTACCGCGATCGGCGCCACTATCAGGAAGGTGAGGCAATCGCTCAGCGTATCCGCCGGTTGGTCGATGAAGGGTTTGCCGATTACGATGACGTGCTTATCCTGATGCGCTCGCGCACCTATTTGGCCGACTACGAAGCGGCGCTGCGCGACCAGCAGATCCCCTACCTGAGCCTGGACCGCGGCACGCTGTTACACAGTCTCGAGATACGCGATCTCGAAGCACTGCTGATGGTATTGATCACGCCCCAGGACAATCTGTCCCTGGCCCAGGCGTTGCGCTCGCCGGTATTTTCCGCCAGCGACGAAGACCTGCTGCGGTTGGCCGCCGAGCATAGCGGCAGTTGGTACGAGCGCCTGCAGGCGCTGGCCCCGGGCCTGCACGCAGAGCACGCGCTGGCGCGCGCCGCGCGACTGCTGGGCCAGTGGCACGCGTTGGCCGGTCGTATTCCGATTCATGACCTGCTGCAAAGCATGTTTCATCAGGCCAATCTGATGGCGCGCTTTTGCGCCGCGTTTCCGGCCTCGGAACAGGCCCGCGTACAAGCCAATCTGACGCGTTTTATCGAACTGGCACTGGAAGTCGACGCCGGGCGCTATCCGACCCTGTCACGTTTTCTCGAACGTCTCAGGCAGCTGCGCAGCCTCGACAAGGAAGGCCCCAGTCAGGCCACCCCGCACAGCGACGACAATCGCCGGGTGCGGCTGCTGACCATCCATGCCGCCAAGGGACTGGAGGCGCCGGTAGTATTTCTCGTCGACAGCGCCCGCGAGTCGAGCGCCGACCCGGGCATGCAGGCGCTGGTATGCTGGCCGGCGCAACACGACCGGCCCACTGATTTTGTCTTACTCGGAAACCGCAAGCAGCGCGACGCTGTCACTCAGCACAGTTATGAACTGGAACAGCACGAAGAGCGGCGCGAATCAGCCAACCTGCTCTATGTGGCGCTGACGCGCGCGCGTCACATGCTGGTGATCAGCGGCTGCGCTGCTTCGCGCTTGCCGCGCGAGACGCCCTGGTATCAACAGCTGGTCAGCGCGTTGTGTACAGATGCCGACCCGCCCTTGGCGCAACCCTGGGTGAGCACCCATCTGGAGCCGACGCTCAAGCCCGCAAGCCGGCCCCCACAACGGACCGAGGAGCCAGTGGACGCCCGTCTGCGCGCAACGCTGAAACTCCCGGCCGCCTGGCAGGAAATCGCCCCGAGCCGCAGTGTGGAGGCCGGCGGCGAGCACGGCGCAGACAGGGACGGAACGTTGCGCGGGCAAGTGATTCACCGTCTGTTGCAACTGGCCTCCGACCGACTTCAACCGGCCACCCTGCGCGGCTCATTACTCCGGCAAGTGGCCAATGAGTACCGGCTGGCGATCCATGACGCCCGCCTGGAGGCGTGGTGGGACGAAGCGCTGGCGGTGTTAAGCGATAACGAACTGGCCTGGGTGATGCGCCCCGGGAAGCGCTGGCGCGTGTATAAGGAAATGCCGGTGCACTATCGTCTGCACGGGAGCACTGTATTTGGGGTGCTCGACCGGCTGCTGGTCAGCGAGCAGCGCATCCATGTGATCGACTATAAAAGTCACCGCCTGGCCAGCGAGGCGCAAACGGCCCGGCTGTTGGCACTTTACCAACCGCAGATGGCGCTCTACCGCGACGGCCTCCAGAAGCTCTGGCCGCGCCGGGAAATCGCCTGCTATCTGTTACTGACCGCCGATCGACGCCTTATCCAACTGCCCCAGTAAAACGGCGTTTTAATCGCCGCCCTTAGTCAGTACTATGCAGGCATGTTCAGCCATTTCCGTTTGCGTGAACTACCATGATTGAACTCAATACTGGCAACTTCGCTAGCGAAGTCATCGACAAATCCCAGCATATGCCGGTGCTGGTGGATTTTTGGGCGGATTGGTGCGCACCCTGCAAAATGCTGCTGCCGGTATTGGAAAAACTCGCCACCGACTATGGCGATCAGCTGCAGATTGCCAAGGTGAATACCGATGTGGAGCGCGAACTCGCCCAGCAACACGCTATTCGCAGCCTGCCCACACTTCATCTCTATCGTGGCGGTCAGCGGGTCGAGGAAATGCTCGGCGCCCAGCCCGAAGCCACCTTGCGATCCGTGATAGAAAAGTACCTGGCGCGCGCTTCTGACAATGACCTGCAGGAAGCCCTGAGCCTGGCCGCCGCGGGCGATCTCAGCACGGCCGTGCAGCGGCTTGAGCAGGCATACGCACAAGACCCGCAGAATGCCCGCCTGCCGCTGGAGCTGGCGCGTCTATACGTGGAAGACGGTCAGACCGATAAAGCGGCGCAGTTACTCGAAAAGCAGCCGCGCGAAATCCGCGAAAGCGACCAGGCTAAAGGCCTGAACTTGTTGCTTGAGTTTGCCGCCGCCTCGGGTGGGGAGCAAGACAGCGCAAGTCTCGCCAGCCAGTTGGAGGAAAACCCGGCGGATGCGCAGGCGCGTCTGCAGCTGGCGTCGCGGCAGTTGACCGGTGGAGATTACGATAGCGCGCTGGAAAATTTCATGGAACTGCTGCGACGTAACCGCGATTATGCCGACGGGGCGGCGCAGCGTGGCTTGCTGGCGCTGTTTTCACTGCTGGGCGAGGAGGATCCGCGCGTCAGTACTTTCCGCCGCAGGATGTTCAACCTGCTGCATTGAGCCGCTATCCACGGCAGCCGAACAAGCGTTTGGCGCGAATGAGGCGCACCACCGTTTCCGGCACCAGGCTCTCCCAGCCGGATTCGCCGCGGCGGATTTTCTCCAGCACTTCGTGCGAGTAGATCTCCAGGTCGTCCCGCTCTATCCCTTCCAGGTCTCGGATAAAACGGTTTTCCAGCAGGTGCTGATAGAGGTAGCGCAGATTGTTGCGCACGCGCAGATCCTGAACCCTCACCAGTTCGCCGCTTTCGGGATCCAGCATCGGGCAGACGTACAGGCGCAGTTCGTTTTTGAACAGCCTGCCGAAGGCTTCCAGAATGCCGCCTTCCAGATTATCGTAATATTTTTCGTTGAACACCTGGGCGAGCGTCGGCACACCGAGGGCGACACCGATCGGCCGGTTGGTGTGATGGCACAGATACTGCGCCAGCCGGTAGAACTCACCGTAGTTGGAAATCAACACATGCTTGCCCAGCGCGCAGAGAATCTCGGCGCGGTGAAGAAAATCCTGTACATCGATCTCCTCGCCTTCACTGAGGTTGAAAAGCGTCATTTCGCTGAGCACGATAACGTTGTCGGCGTCGATATCGGAATCTCTGCAGAAATTCTCGTAGGCACGATCGAGCAGGCTCATGGTCAGGCGGGTCGGCGGACGGAAACGGCTGCGCTCCACCAGCACGGCTTTCTTGTAGAGAGCGTCGGCCGGTTGCACCACCTTGCCGTCGGCGCGGAACATGGCGGCGTTTGACAGCCCCTTCTGCACCAGGCGCAGCGCCATCAGCCGGTTGTCCACGCCCTCGAAAGCCGGACCGGAGAAATCGATCATATCGATGGACAGCAGCTCGATGCTCAGTTGGTCGAGCAACGATTGCAGCAAGCGATCGGGCTCGCTATGCAGATACAGCGCGGCATAGATCAGGTTGACGCCGAGCAACCCGAGAGTTTCCTGATCCTGGATATTTTCCTTACCGTTTAATTGCACATGCAAATCGATCTGCGAAGGCTCTTCGCCGGGAGAACGTTGGAAACGGATGCCCAACCAGCCGTTACCCGGTTGTTTCTGGCTGAAACTGTGTGCCGCCACGGTATTGGCGAAGGCAAAAAAGGCACACCGCTCACCGCGTATTTGGTGCAGCCGTTCGTTGAGCAAACCGAATTCGTGCTCCAGCATGGACTGCAAACGCTCGCGGCTGACATATCGCCGGCAGTTACCGTAAATCGAGTCGCTGAACTGCATATCGTAGGCGGACATCGCTTTGGCAAGGGTGCCGGCGGCGCCGCCGACTCTAAAAAACCAGCGCGCGGTTTCCTGTCCGGCGCCGATTTCGGCGATGGTGCCGTACTTGCTGTCGTCCAGATTGATGGTGATGGCTTTCTGGTGGGTATCGATGGTGCACTGTTCCATTTACGTTCGCCCTTGCTGATTCAGCCATAAGATCGGCAGACCGGCGGGAAAGCTAAGCCTGCGGGATCACCCCTGCGACCCATGAGTCGGGCTACGGATTCGCCAACGCCGGCATTTGCTTCCGCTACCCGGCGGCAGCCGGATTCAGCGCTCCTCGCCGGCTTTGATCCGGGTTTGCTGCGGGCCGCTTTTGAGCCGCCCAGGATTTTTCGCTTAGGACGCCGCAAGCGGCGCATGCACCAAAAATCCTGGACGGCTCAAAAGCCGCGTTGAGTACCCGCTTATTTCGGCTAGCGAGAGGCGATTCGGTCTAACAGCTGGGCCATCTGCGCGGCGGGCAGATAGCCGGGCTGCGTTTCGCCGTCCTCCAGGACGATAAACGGCGTTCCGCGCGCCCCAAGCTCATTGACCAGTTGCATATGCTCGTCGAGAGGATTCTGACAGGTTTTCATTTCCAGCGTCTGGCTGTTCTTGGCCGCTGTCATGGCCGCTTTGCGGTCTTTGGCGCACCACACCGCTTCGGCTTTCTTCCAGGAGACGGAATTTTTGCCGGCGCGGGGAAAGAACATGTAGCGGACCCGGATGCCGGCGTCCATGTACGCCTGCATCTCGTTGTGCAACTTACGGCAGTAGCCGCAATCGATGTCGGTAAATACGGTGATGGTGTGACGGGTCTTGTCGGGCTCGTAGATAATCATGTCGTTTTCGCTGACTGCGGCCAGGCGTTTTTTTACCATCTGCCGTCGGCGCGGTTCGGTCAGACTCTCGCGCTTGAGCATATCGATCAGTTCACCCTGAAACATGTATCGCCCGTCCGCCGTGAGGTAGACGATATGCGATCCCACGCTCACCTCGTAAATGCCATCGACCGGCGTGGGCTCGATGCTGTCGGGCGTCACGCCGCCGAGGGTTTTACGAATGGTGGCTGCGTCAGTCGCGGGGTCGGCGCCGCTTGCAACACCCGCCAGTACGCTCAGCGTCGCGATAAAGAATAGTTTGCTCGTCTTCACAAAAACACCTGAATAGTGATAAAAAAATTCCGCATCCACGGGCCAGGCTGGCCGGTCGCCAGACAATCGTTCAGCGGACTCGTATTCTCTAGTGTACCTGAATGTTCAACCCCGAGGATGATGGACCCGGTGCAGCTGCTTGAGTCGCTCGCGCGCCACGTAGGTATAGATCTGTGTGGTGGACAGATCGCTGTGCCCGAGCAGCATTTGTACCACGCGCAAATCGGCGCCGTGGTTGACCAGATGGGTGGCAAAAGCATGGCGCAGGGTATGCGGGGACAACGGTCCCTGGATACCCGCGCGCAGCGCATACTGGCGCAGCCGGTACCAGAAACCCTGACGAGTGATCCCGGAGGCCTTGCGCGAGACAAAGACCTGTGGGCAGGGCCGCCCTTTTACCAGACTGGCGCGCGCTCCGTGCAGATAGCGCTGCAACCAGTCGAGCGCCTCTTCCCCCACCGGCACGAGCCGCTCCTTGCCACCTTTGCCCAGCACCCGTACCACGCCCTGATTGAAACTGATCTGTTCGGGCCGCAAACCGACCAATTCGGAGACACGCAACCCGGTGGCATACAGCAGCTCAAGCATAGCCCGGTCGCGCAAACCCACCGGCCGGCCGGTATCGGGAGCCTCCAGGAGCGTCTCCACGTCCGCCTCGCTGAGCCCATGGGGCAGCGGTCGGTCTAGCTTTGGCGAGGCTATGCGCACCGAGGGATCGTCATGGCGACACCCCTCGCGCAGCAGATAACGGTAGAAGCGCCGAAGACTCGAGAGCAGACGGACGCTGCTGCGCAGCGCCCGGCCTTCGCCGTACTGCACGGCAAGAAAACCGAGCAAGTCAGCCGCTTGCGCATTGAGCAGCGTCAGCTCGCGCGCCTCGAGCCACAGCGCCAAACGGCACAGATCGCGCCGGTAGGCCGCCAGGGTGTTATCGCTGAGACCGTTTTCCATCCAGACCGCGTCCGCAAAACGTTCGACGAGCTTCATGTCAGCCGCGCCGCAGCGCTCTGCCAGCGCAGGGGTTGAACGGGCCTTGGGCATACTGCCGTCCGTTAAATGCCACACCTGGTCCACTTTATCATACTAGCATCGCCGCATTTCAGCCGTGTTACACTTTTCACCCGTCCCGCTGCGCGCGGTGTTGTGGTGGGGGCGAAGCGCAGACACTTTGACTGACACGTAACTTGGAGCTCCGGCATGAACCCCCCCAGCACAGACGACTGCCTCACTGCCGGCAACCCCTTACTGAGCGTCGAGCTGGGCCGACAACGGATCCTCAATGCCGTCGAGGTGCTGCCGGAGAAGGAATCAGTAGCGCTTCACAATGCGCTGGGGCGGGTACTGGCCGAGCGCGTGATCTCGGCGATCGACGTACCACCGTTCGCCAATTCGGCCATGGACGGCTACGCCGTACGCTGCGCCGACTGCGAGACCAACGCCCCGCGATTGACGGTCATCGGCAGCAGCTTCGCCGGGGTACCGTTCGAGGCGCAGCTACAGGCAGGACAATGTGTACGCATCATGACCGGCGCGATGCTGCCGGAAGGTGCCGATGCGGTCGTTATGCAGGAACACGTGAGTCGTGAAACGGATATGATCGTCATCCATGATCGTACCCCTTGCGTCGGCGACAACATCCGTTACCCCGGCGAAGACACGCGGCGGGGTGACGTAGTGTTGACACCCGGTACCCGATTAAAGGCCGCCGAACTCGGCCTGCTGGCCTCGGTGGGGGTGGCCGAGGTACAGGTCAGGCGCCGGCTGCGGGTGGCTTTTTTCTCCACCGGCGACGAACTGGTGGACGTCGACACTACGCCCGGCCCGGGTCAGATCTACGACAGCAACCGGCATACCCTGCACGCCCTGCTCTCACAGACCGGCCTGGAGTGCCACGATTTGGGGGTGATCGCCGATGACCGCGACGCGGTGCGCACAGCCTTTCAGCGGGCCGCAGAGATCGCCGATCTTATTCTCACCACCGGCGGGGTCTCCGTCGGCGAAGCCGACTACGTGACCGAAACCCTGAGAGAACTCGGTGAAGTCGATTTCTGGCGCATGGCGGTCAAGCCCGGCAAACCCTTGGCGTTCGGTCGTGTGCAACGCGCATGGTTTTTCGGCTTGCCCGGCAACCCGGTGTCGGTCATGGCCACGTTTTACCAGTTTGTGCTGCCGGCGTTACGCAAGTTGCAGGGCGAAACACCGCGCGCGCCCTTAATTCTGCAGGTACGCAGTGGCGAACGCCTGCAAAAAGCGGCCGGACGGATGGAATTTCAGCGCGGCATTCTGCACTGTGCCGAAGACGGTGAATGGACAGTGACCAGTACCGGCAAACAGGATTCACACATGCTCAGCTCCATGAGCCGGGCCAATTGCTTTATTCTCCTACCGGCCGAGACGACCCTGGCCGAGCGGGGGGAGTTGGTCAGCGTCCAGCCGTTTTGCGATTTCGCCTGATCAACCGCCGCCTTCCTGGCCGTTTTCCTGAGCGCCGCTGTTCTGCTGTTCGGCAATATCAGCGCGCACTTTATCCATGTCCAGCGCGCGCACCTGCTCGATCAACTGAGTCAGCGCTGAGGCGGGCAAGGCGCCCGGTTGCGCATATACCAGCACCTGTTCCTTGAAAATAGCCAGCATGGGAATGGAGCGCACCTGAAACTGCGCGGCAAGCTCCATCTCCTGTTCCGTATTGACTTTGCTAAACACCAGGTCGGTATGCTCTTCTGCCGCCGCCTCGAAAATCGGCCCGAAACTTTTACAAGGCCCGCACCAGGCTGCCCAGAAATCAATCAGTACAATCGCGTTATCGTTAATAGTGCCCTGGAAATTTTCTTTGGTGAGTTCAATCGCCGCCATAAATCCTGCCCGTTTTACCTGTTGTACAACCTGAGCACAGTGTAGCAACTGCAGGAGGACAGGGAAACGGCAGAGTTCTCAGTGTTGAAGACAGGCTGCGCGGGAGACCGGTGAAGCAGCTTAATTATGGTTGCGCGCGTCGTCGTCGGGCGCGGTTTGGGTTTGCGTCGGCGCCGCAGCGTCGTTCTCGCTCTGGTAGGTGGCGTCTATTTCGACACGATTGCGGCCCAGGCGCTTGGCACGATAGAGCGCCTTGTCGGCACGTTCGATAAATGCGCTGGCGGTTTCGCCGGGTTTGTATAACGACACGCCGGAGGAGAAGCTCGGCACCTGAATCATCTCACCATTAGCCTGCCAACGCGTCTCGGCGGCACGGTTCTTCACTTTGGTCAAGGCGCGCAGGGCGCCTTCGGCATCAGTGTTAGGCAGCAGCACCGCAAACTCCTCGCCACCGTAACGCGCCACCAGGTCGTGATGACGGAAGATCGAGAGGATGTTTTTGGAATACAGCTGCAGCACTTCGTCGCCACCGGCGTGACCGTACTTGTCATTGACCTGTTTGAAGTGATCGAGGTCGATCAGCGACAGCGACAGCGGGAACCCGTAGCGCTGTACACGCGCCACTTCGTCCTCTATGCGTCTGAGGAAGGCGCGCCGGTTGGGCAGGCTCGTCAGCTCGTCGGTGAGACTGAGCAGGCGCACGCGGGTCAGCTCGTCGCTCAGTTGGCGGCTGTCTGATTCTATCAACTGCAGATAGTGATGGGTGCTGTCCAGTTGCTCGGCGAGGTCGTGATGGCCTTTGGTGAGCTTCTCAATCTCGCGGATCAGCGTCCAGCGCAAATCCTCGAGCTCGCGGGCATCACCGGCCTGGCGCAACTCACCGAGCACGACTTCGAGCAGGACTCCGAACTCTTCATTCTGGCTGATGGTACCCGAAACCTGCGCCGACAGGGTCTCCTGCAGCTTGAGAATATCCCGCCGTTTGGAATCCAGGTGACTCCGATAGGCGGTGTCGACCTGGGTTTCGGACTGCTGATTCTCGCCGTCCTCCGCGCCGGTGTCGCCCGCTATGGGAGTGCCGGTGCCCATGCGCGAATAAGCCTCCAGCGGCCCCTCGTCCGAAGGATCGGGGCCGGGCGCCGCGCTACCTGGCGCAAACACGGCAGACGACCTCTCGTCGGCGGGTATCGGAGAGGGCGCCGCCGCCGGCTGCTCTGGCGATGCCGGGGGGGCCTCGACGGCTGGAGAGACTGCGCTCAGCGGCGAGGCTTCAGCCGCTGCAGGGGCCTCGACCTCTGTCGGATTGGCCTCAGCCGCCGGCTCAGCGTCGTCTGCCTGCGTTGCCTCCGGCGCACCACTGAACGCTTCGGCCTCGACCAGACCAAAGGGCTCGAGCAGCGGCTCAATCGCCTGCTTGAACAGATCGCCATCCAGGCCCTTGAACGATGCGATCTGGCCGGCGTAGCGCTCCACGTAATCGCTGAGCGCGTTCATGTCCATCGTTGTCAGGGGCGGTTGCAGTCGCGCCTGCAGTATCCGCACCTGGGTCTGCATCGGGGAGCCCTTGCGCAGATGACCGGCGTAGGCGTCGAGCAGCTGATTGATCAGGACCAGGTAGGCCTGTTCGGCACTCTGGTGGTTGCCCGTCAGCTCTTCCAGCATGCGTTCCACCTGACGATAGATGACAGCACCCGTGGGCGACTGGCGCAACGGTTCGAGCAGGCACAATACTTTGCGCATGCCGGCTGATTCCAGTCGCTGAAAACCGGTGCCCATGGTCTAGAACAGACTCCCGCAATACTGACACTTCATGTGGCTGACTACCGCCTTGTTTTGATTATGTGACTAGTCGCAGCACCCGAAACCAGTATCGATGTCTGCATTTGGCGACATCAGGATTTTGCGACGTCCGGCAAAGATCCGCGCCTTGAGAAACGTTACTCTCGTTATTCGCAAAGGACAAACCAAAGGAATTTCACAACGCGACATTGCGGACAAACCAGTTGATAAAACTCAACAAATCGAATCGGTCGCCAGAGTGAGTGAACGCGCCCAACCGGCATTTTTTTGACAGTATTTTCAGGGGGCTAGCCGCTGCTCTGCGCGTACAATCGTTCTGACCGGCAGTGGTGCTTTTTTGTACAGGTTGATTTCTTACATTGAATCGGTAAATAGCTTACAAGGAATAGGCCAAAATCTACTGCTTATCGAGGCTGAAAGCGGCCTGGAGTCGACACATTTTTGACGTTGGTTCAAATCCCATTGGAATTTCCCCTCCTAAAGCCGGAAAACTGACCGCGCTTCAGTTGAGCTGTATGCGTTGTCCCCAGGGCACTTGGCCGCGTCCCTTCACCAACCAGAGTACCGGGAAATCCGGCTCGACGGGGGGAAACTCGCCCTGTGCGTCGGTGAAATAGACCAGCAGATCGGGTTTACGCGCCTCCTCCTGCAACCACTCAAAGGCCGGCGTAAAACGTGTACCGCCGCGCCCGTAGAGGTCGCCGGGCAGCCGGAATTCCTCCCACGGCTCGAACACCCAGGGCCCGTTCTCGCACAAGCGCGCGTCACAGGCGTGCAGGGTCAGGCGGGCGCGCATCTGCCCTTTGATAGCGTCGATTTCAGAAACGAACTCCCGCAGCTCCGCGTCGTTGATGGAACCGCTGGTGTCGAGCAGCACGATCACGTCGATCTGGGTACTTTTCAGAGTCGGTAACAGGGCTTCGCCCTCGCGCCGCGAAGGCCGCTGGTAGCTGTAGTCATCGCGCGCCACCGCGCTCATATAGCGCGCCAGCAGCATACGCCAGGGTAATTGCGGCTGCAGCAGGTGCTCGACCAGGCGCGCCATCGCCGCACCGAGCTTGCCGGCCTGCATGGCCTGCTGAGCGGCGCCGGCCAGACGCTGACGCCACTGCACCGCCAGCTGTTCCTGTTCGATTTGGCTCAGCGGCTGCGGGGAGTCACCACTGTCGCTCGACGCCTCGTCGCTGCCAGCGCCGCCTCCAGACGGGGGTTGCTCACCCTCTTGTGGCTGAGCGCCCGCGGAACCGCCGGAGGGGGTTTCCTGGTCATAGAAATGCTCGTCGTGCGTCTCCTCCTCCATATCGTCGTCGATATAGGGGTAGATCTCCTCGGCCATCATGCCTTCGAAGCCGCTTTTCAACAGCACTCCGGGCGGCGGCTTGAGACCGTCTTTGATCAACAGCGGATTGATCGCCAGATCGCAGGCGATATCCCAGCGGTGCTTGACGCGGTGCTGACGCCGGGCAAAATGCGACAAAGCGCAGTGCAGCGCCTCGTGCGCCAGCACGAACTGCGTCTGGTCCAGCGACAGGCCGGCGATGTACTGCGGATTGTAATAGAGCGCGCGCACGTCCGTGCCGATGGTCTTGCAGCGCTGCGGCTTGCTGGCTTTCATCGGCAGTCGCAACACCAGCGCGCCCAGGAACGGCCGATCGAGAATCAGCCGGGTTTTGGCGGCACTGAGTTTGGTTTCGATATCGTCGGTCATGCGCCCGCTCGAGCCGCCGCTTCAAGTTACATATCAAACAACATGACATCGGCCACTGCTTTCGCCCAGCGGGAGAATTGCGGCACTTGGAACAGATCCTGACCGATAGCACGGTGCATGTCGGAGATCAGCATAACGCCCATTTCCCGCTGCGGAAAACCGCCGGCGTAATCGATAATGTGACCATAGACGGTATTGGCATCGCCGTTGCTCCGGGCGCGAATAGCGCGCCCCACCAGCGCCGAAGCCACGGCGTACTGCAGGTCGGTCTCTTTGGGCACCGGCACGGATTCACCGCGGGTGATGGCGTCAATATCCGGCAGTTTATCCAGATTGTCGACAAACGCATGCAACTCGATACCGGCCGCCGGTCCGACGCAGGCCTGCAGGGCCTCCACCAGCACTTCGGAGCGATTACCGAATTTCTGCAAGGCGCGGTGGGCGAACTCCCAGGAGCGTGGCGAGGGGAACGCCACCGGATTGTGTGCCGGGTCAAATTCGAACAGCAGTTCCGGGCGAAAGCGCAGGAAGGCGATCAGGCGCTCATCGATGCCATGGGCATAGGCCCAGGCCACCCAGTCATCGAGATTCACGTCCAACTCATAGTGTGAAAAGCGATTGGCCAGCGGCGCGGGCATGCTGTAGGTGACGCCGCGATCGCCCTGACGGTTGCCGGCGGCGAAAATCGCCCAACCGGGCGGTACTTCATAAGCACCCAGACGGCGATCCAGGATCAGTTGGTAGGCCGCCGCTGAAACACTGGGCGGCACCGAGGTAATTTCGTCCAGAAACAGAACACCGTTAGGACCGTGCCGGGTAGCGTCGGGCAGCATCGAGGGCACCGCCCATTCGACCTGTTCGCCAACTCGGAAGGGAATCCCACGCAGATCGGTCGGCTCCATCTGCGACAGGCGAACGTCAATCACCGGCACCTGATGCCGCTCGGCGACCTGGGCGACGATCTGGGACTTACCGACACCGGGCGGCCCCCACAGCATCACCGGCGTGTGCTGGCCGTGCTGAACACTTTGGAATTCGGTTTCAAGTACTGTCAACAACTGCGATGGACGCATCTTCTCTCCCTCAACCCGCCGCGGTCCGGCCGTCTCCCGGTAACCGCCGCTCATGGTACGCAATACGCTGAAAAAATGCATGGCGGAGCGCGAAAACCACCAAAACACAACGGGTTAAACCACCTTGCCGGACGGCCCCCAAAAGCCCGGAGGAAAGCTCAATTTATTTCACCCGCCGCCGCTACCTGAAACCAATCCTCACAGCCGATCATGCCCGTAGATGTCAGCCACTCAGATCAGTATTTCACGCCTGTTATTGTGCTCCAGCGAGGCGCGGAAACTCGCCCCCCTGCAACAGCGACTGATCGCCGCCGGTGTCGAAGTCGATTGCGCGATTCACGCCGAGGAGGTCCGCGAACTGCTGTGGCAGCAGCACTACGACGGCGTCGTCGTCGACCTGCTGCTGGCCGACCGCGACGGAATTTCCTTTGCCATGGAACTGCGCCAGGAGCACCCCTGGGTATCGATTATGGTGGTCTCCACCACCGAACAGCGCCAACCCGCGGACAGGGGGCCGACCTGGCTGAACCGCTCGGCCGATTACGCGCGGCTGATTTTCGCCCTTAAGCAGGCCGGCCAACGTTCCGCCGGACGGGCGCCGAATATTCTCCACATCGAGGACGACGATAAGCTCGCCGAACTGGTACAGAACACCATCGGCCGGCAGACCCATCTGTTCCGTGCCCGCTCCGCGCAGGAAGCGAAAATCGCCATGGCGCTGAGAACCTACGATCTGGCGCTGGTACGCACCCACCTGGCGGCCTTGTCGGATCAGTGGAAGGGGCATATGGGCGCCGGGCAACAGGCGCTGTGTGTCAGCGCCGATACCACCAGCGACCCGTTTCTGACCATTCTCAATAATCTGCGACGCAATGCCTTCGTGCACGAACCCGCTTATTGCTGATCCGCCGCACGGCGGTATCCCGCCGCCCTGCTCACACTCTCACCACTTCAGATCGCGCAACTGGCGGCGCGCTTTTTTATCCGGTCGGGCGGCTGGGCGCGGCGCACTGGCCGCGGCCAGCCGATGCTGCTCCCGCAGCGTTTCGCGCTTGGCCATACTCTCCCCGGTCTCCTCGTAGAGTGCCGCCGCCACACTTGCCGACCCGCGCCGCGCCGACAGCGCCAGCACGGTAACGCAGTATTCATACCCGCTTTTATGCACCCGTAGCTGGTCGCCCTCTTTGACCGGCCGCGCCGGCTTGACGCGGCCTGCGTTAAGCCGCACCTTGCCGCCACTGACCGCCTGAGCCGCCAGGCTGCGCGTCTTGTAGAACCGCGCCGCCCACAGCCACTTATCGATCCGCAGACCCTCGCTCATGTTTTAACCGGCCGCACCCGCCTCGGCCAGTAGGCTGTTCATGCGTTTGACAAACGCGGCAGGGTTTTCCAGTTGCGCGCCCTCGCTGAGCATGGCCTGCTCGAACAATAGCCGCGCCAGTTCGCCGAAACGCGCTTCGTCCTCGAGGCCGGCAAGACGCTGCACCAGCGTGTGCTCGGGGTTGATTTCAAGAATCGGCTTGCTGTCCGGCAGTTCGTGACCGGCCTGCTTCATCACCTGCTGCAGGTGAATCGGCATTTCATGGGTCCCCAGCACCAGGCAACTGGGCGAATCGGTCAGGCGGTGACTGACGCGCACATCACTGACCTCCTCGCCCAGCAACGTTTTGATGCGGGTCACCAGGTCCTTGTGCTGATCTTCGGCCTGCTTCGCGGCCGCCTCTTCTTCCTGATCCTGCAACTTGCCCAGATCCAGATCGCCCTTGGCGACCGAGACCAGCGATTTGCCGTCAAACTCGGTGAAATGCGACACCATCCACTCGTCCACGCGGTCGTGCAGCAACAACACCTCGATGCCTTTTTTACGGAACACTTCCAGGTGCGGGCTGTTCTTTGCCGCGGCAAAACTGTCGGCAGTGATGTAGTAGATTTTCTCCTGGCCTTCCTGCATGCGCCCCACATATTCTTCGAGGGTCACGTTCTGTTCGGCACTATCGTTGTGCGTGGAGGCGAAACGCAGCAGTTTGGCGATGCGCTCGCGGTTGCTGTGGTCCTCGGCCGGCCCCTCTTTCATCACCCGACCGTATTGTTCCCAGAAGCTACGGTATTTTTCCGCATCGTTTTTAGCCATGTTTTCCAGCAGGCCCAGCACTTTCTTCACCGAAGCGGCGCGAATACTGTCGATAAATTTATTTTTCTGCAGGATTTCACGCGAGACATTCAACGGCAGATCGTCGGAATCGACCAGGCCACGGACGAAACGCAGGTATTGCGGCATCAGGTTCTCGGCGTCGTCCATGATAAACACCCGGCGAACATACAGCTTGATGCCGTGGCGACGCTCGCGGTCCCAAAGATCGAACGGCGCGTGTTCCGGGATATACAAGAGGCTGGTATAGGACTGGGTACCTTCCACCTGGTTGTGGCTCCAGGCCATGGGCTCGCCGAAATCATGCGCGACGTGTTTGTAGAACTCTTTGTACTCGTCCTCGCTGATTTCCTTACGCGGGCGCTTCCACAGCGCCGAGGCGCTGTTGACCGCCTCAAAGGTGTTTTCCTTGCCCTCTTCCTCGGAGGCCATTTCGATCGGCAGGGAAATATGATCCGAATAGCGCGTGACCACGGAACGCAGCCGGTAGGCGTCGAGAAATTCGTCCTCGTCTTCGCGCAGATGCAACACCACTTCCGTACCGCGATGCGCTTTGTCGATATTTTCCAGCGTGTAACTGCCCTCGCCGGTAGAAGTCCACTGCACCCCCGCCTCGGCCCCCGCCCCGGCGCGACGGGTGGTCAGGGTGACTTTGTCGGCGACGATGAAGCTTGAGTAAAAGCCGACACCGAACTGACCGATCAGCTCCAGATCGCTGCTCTGGTCGCCGGTGAGCGATTCAAAAAACTGGCGGGTCCCAGATTTCGCGATGGTGCCGATGTTGTCGATCACCTCTTCGCGCGACATGCCGATCCCGTTGTCGCTAACCGTCACGGTGCGTGCGTCTTTGTCGAAAGTGACGCGGATTTTCAGCTCGCTGTCGCCCTGATACAGTGCTTCATCCGAAAGCGCCTCGAAACGCAATTTGTCGCAGGCGTCCGAAGCGTTGGAGATCAGTTCACGCAGAAAGATCTCTTTGTTGGAGTAGAGAGAATGGATCATCAGCTGCAGCAGCTGGCTCACCTCGGTCTGAAATTCCAGTGTTTCTTTGCGGGTTTCTGTGGTCATAGCCGATTACTCACCTTTCAAAACGTGACTGATATGCGGAAAAATCCGTTTAAACCTTCAATGTGGGGATAGCCCCAGGCGATTTCAACGCCGCGCGACGATCGAGGGCGCCCCAGGATCCGGCCGCGCGAGCGGCAGCTCCGGCCGCGTCACTGCGCATGCCGCTGCCGGTTGCGGCTCACCAGATGCAGACGCTGCAACTCGTTGCGTAACACTGTCTTGCGGCTCGCGTCCCGGGTAGCATCCAGCAACTGGCGGTAGATCTGCCTGGCATCGTCCACCAATCCGGCCTCGACCAGTGATTTGGCCGCCCGGTAGCGGGCGGTCTGCGACCAGGGATCCATCGCCGTGGCAGCGGCCAGGGTCGCCGATTTCAGATACAAATAAGCGGCGTCCTCGTAGCGCTCCAGCGCCTGCAGAGAATCCGCCATCCAGAACAACAGTTCGCGGCGCCGCTGCATGGCCAGCGGTTTATCCAGCAAGGCGCTGAACAATTGCAGGGCCTGATCGTGCTGCGCGACGGTCTGCAGATCGAAAATCACCTGCAGCAGGCGGTCCACCTGCCGCTCGCTCCAATCCGGTTTGTGCGTCTGCAACAGACGCTGCAATAGAGCGACACCGGTGTCGGGATCGCCGGTGTAGATAGCGACACGGGCACGGCGCAGGTCCCATTCAAAGCGATCACCCCCGGTCGGCGGTTCCGCCAGGCCGGCCATCAGCCGCGAGGCGGTATCGAGATCGCCGCTTTCCAGCGCCGCGTCGATCAGGCGGTAACGGATTACCGCGGGCAGCGTATCGACCTGGCGGTAACGCGCCGACTCGAGATACAGACGGTGTGTCAGCTGTCGGCCCGCGGGCAGGTCGTCGAGCAGGCCGACCAGGTATTCGTGCGCCAGCGAACGGCGCTCGGGACTGCTGCCGTAGACGGCCAGCACGCTGAACAGGATGCGCGCGCGCAGCGGATCGCTTTCAAGGGCCTGCGTGGCGGGAAAATACCAGTCCTCGTCGTTGCCCAGCAGCTTCTGCTCGTCATTGCCGATACGCTTACCGGCTTGCAGGTAGGCGTCCCACAACTGGTCAGCGTTATAATCGATCACGCCGTGAATGAGCTGCGTGTCGATAGGCAGCGACAGCGCGTGTTCCAGGTGACCGATGCGCGCCAGGGTCCGCCCCGTCTGTGCAGCCGCCGCGCTGGCCAGCGCCCACAGGGCGCTTTGCAGGGAAGGCGAATCGGTTTTTGCCACCAGCGCTTGGACGGCCGTTTCCACCTCGCGCGCCTGGTCGGGCGAGGTCGCCAACCTGGCGGCGTTGCGCAGGAACTGACCCTGCACGCTGTCGTCATCGGCGAGCAGCCGCGCGGCGCTCTGCGCGTCGCCGCTTTGCAGCAGCACCTGGGCGTTGAGCCGGCGCATCTGCGCGGACGGGTCACCGAAATCCTGCCGGTAGCGCAGCAGCGCCTGACGCGCGTCGTCGCCGCGATCCTGCAGAACATAACTGCGGACCACCATCTGGCGCCAGCGCGCTTGCTGTTCGCGTGAACTGTCGCCCGCCCCCCAGATGAGCTGGCGCAAAGTAGCGCGCGCTGCGTCGGCTTGGGAGAGCTGCAATTGGGCGTCCGCCTGGAGCGTCAGCGCGAAGCGCCTGAAAGCGGGATCGACGGATTCGGGCAACGCCTGCACCCGCCCGATCAGCGCCGGGTAGAGCCCCTGACTGGAAAGAATCTGCAGCCGCTCCTGCTCCCAGGCGATCCAGTCGGGCAGATGCTCTTCGGCAGAGGGTTGCGCGGCATCCATACGCCGCAGCGCCAGCTGCGGCGCACCGGCGCGGGCCAATTGCGCGAGTTCCTTGAGCTCAGTGGTATCGAGCGCCCGCGCGTTGGAACACAGCCCTGCCGATAACACCAGCAGCGAACCCAGCGAGATGCCGACACCACGCCAGACCGCCAAGCGCTGCACCGCCCACCGACCAACAAAAACGGGCAACCTGGCCGCAGGTTGCCCGTGAACTTTTCCGCCTGCGGTAGCCAGAGGCCGCCGCACCGGATTACAACTTCTCTTTAATACGCGCCGCTTTGCCGGAAAGACCGCGCAGGTAATACAGCTTGGCGCGACGCACCGCACCACGGCGTTTCACCTCGATGCTGGCGACACTCGCGCTGTATGTCTGAAAGACGCGCTCGACACCTTCGCCGTGAGAAATCTTACGCACGGTAAAGGCTGAATTCAGACCGCGGTTACGCCGTGCGATGCACACTCCTTCGAAAGCCTGCAAGCGCTCCCGAGTGCCCTCTTTCACCTTGACTTGCACCACCACGGTGTCCCCCGGGCCGAAGTCGGGAACGTCGCGACCCATCTGTTCTTTTTCCAGTTCTTGAATGATATTACTCATGACTCTGTCCCCTGCTACGGGTTTGTATCTGAATCCGTCGATTGCTGCTCGGCGATAAATTCCGCCAGCAGCGCCTGTTGCTCGTCGTTAAGCTCGGTCCGCGCCAGCAGATCCGGTCGCCGCCGCCAGGTCCGGCCCAACGATTGTTTCATCCGCCAGCGTTCAATCTCGGCGTGATTACCGCCGGTCAGCACCGCCGGCACCCTCAGCCCGTCGATCACTTCGGGCCGCGAATAATGCGGGTAGTCCAACAACCCGTCCATAAAAGAATCGCACTGCGCCGATCGCTCGTCGCCCAGTGCGCCGGGGAGCAGGCGCGCCACGCTGTCAATCCACACCAGCGCCGCCGGTTCGCCGCCGCTCAGCACATAGTCGCCGATAGACCACTCCTCGTCGACTTCACGTTCGACCAACCGCTCGTCGATGCCCTCATACCGCCCGGCGAGCAGGATCGTGTGCCCGAGCGTCGCAAACCGTCGCACCGCCCGTTGGTCCAGACGCCGACCCTGCGGACTGAGATAAATCACCGGCCCGTCGCCCCGTTGGCGCGCGGCGGTGATCGCCGCGGCCACCGGCTGCAACTGCATGACCATGCCGGGACCGCCGCCGTAAGGCCGGTCATCGACGCTGCGCTGGCGGTTGCCGCTGTAATCGCGTGGATTCCAGGTGCCCAGTTCGAGCAGCCCCTTTTCCACCGCAATGCGCGGAATCCCGTAGCGGCAACAGTCCCGGATCAGTTCCGGAAACAGTGTCACCACGTCAATACGCATGGCGATCCCTAGTAATCCTTGTCCCAGTCGACCTGTATCACCCCTGCCTGCAGATCGACGCGTTTGACGATGTGCCGCAGAGCAAAGGGTATCAGGCGTTCGCGCTCACCGCGGACCACCAGCACGTCGTGGGCACCGGTCTCGAGCAAATGATCCACCGTACCGAGCGCTTCGTCTTGCAGGTTCACCACCGCCAGGCCGATCAGTTCGTGCCAGTAATACTCACCGGGCGCGGTGGGGGCCAACTGGTCGCGGCGCACACCGATATCATAATCCATCAGCGCCAGCGCCTGATCGCGATCCTGGCACTCGCTCAGGCGGGCGATCATACCCTTGCCGTGGCGCTGCCCTTCGGCTACCCGGCGCGGCTGCCATTCACCGTCACGGCGCAGGTACCAGGGCTGATACACCATGATATTCTCGCGCGGCTGCGTCCAGGAGAACACCCGCACCCACCCTTTCACCCCGTACACCCCGGAGATACGCCCCACCGCGATAATCGCCGGCGGTGTCCGGTGTTCGCTTACTGCGCGGCTTCCTTCGGCGCGGTTTCCTTTAATAACTTGGCCACGCGCTCGGACGTCTGGGCCCCTTTACTGACCCAGTGCGCGGCGCGCTCAGCATCGATATTCAAACGCACTTCTTCACCCTTGGCCACGGGGTTGAAAAAACCGATGCGCTCGATGTAACGACCATCGCGCCGATTGCGGGAATCCGTGACCACCACATGGTAAAATGGCCGTTTTTTCGCGCCACCGCGTGCTAATCGAATGGTTACCATCGAGATTAAACCTCTACAAATTCTCAATCAGGCAGAACCGGCCAACCCGGCGCTGCGGAAAAGCGGGCATTTTACGCGAAATCGCTGAAAAGTGAAGCCTGAAACGAAAATTCCAAGTAGCACTGCGGCGTTGCAAACCCAGCCCGTCATGTCGACAATATTTACAAATTAATCAAACAGCGATGTCAGCGCGAAAAACTGCTCAACGCTTTGTATTACTTAGTATATAAACCTTAAGTCAAGATCCCGGTATTAGGCCAAATTGTCGATATAATTTACAACTAAACATCGCTAGCGTCTGAGGCGTCGCCTTGCCAGCAAGTATCTTCTTGTTTTTTTGCAGGTTTTCCGAATTGGCACGCAGGTTGCTCTATAAGCACTTGAGGAACGCCGAAAGTAACAACAGGAGTTAGTCACGGACAGCCGCCAGTTGCCGCCAGAAGTAGCCTGCGCTGTCTGAGTACCCTTTTTACCGGTAATAATAATGATAAACGCCGGTCGAAGGCCAACCGCAATGACCCTTGATCCTCGGCGAACCCTTCAGGTTCGCCGTTTTCTTTCCCACGCCTGACCCCGGTCAGTTAAAAGGGAAACCCCTGAGGCATACGCCCTTTCAGACCGCGCATCATATTCTTCATCCCGCCCTTGGACATTTTTTTCATCATTTTCTGCATTTGCATGAACTGCTTGAGCAGGCGGTTGACGTCCTGCACCTGGTTGCCCGAGCCGGCGGCGATCCGCCGCCGCCGGGAACCTTTGATAATGTCTGGAAAGCGTCTTTCCTGTGCCGTCATGGAACGGATAATGGCCAACATGCGATGCAGCTCACGGTCGTTGACCTGATCGCGCACGTTTTGTGGCAGCTGACCGACACCCGGCAACTTGTCCATCAAACCACCGAGTCCACCCATACCCATCATTTGTTCCAACTGATCGCCGAAGTCCTCGAGGTCGAAACGCTTACCCTTATTCAGTTTGCGCGCCAGCTTGGCCGCTTTTTCTTTGTCGACCTTATGCTCGGCTTCTTCCACCAGACTGAGAACATCGCCCATACCGAGAATGCGCGAGGCCACCCGGTCGGGATGAAAAGGCTCCAGGGCGGCGGTCTTTTCACCCACGCCCAGGAATTTGATCGGTTTGCTGGTGATAGCGCGGATCGACAGTGCGGCGCCACCCCGTGCATCGCCATCGGTTTTGGTCAGTATGACACCGGTCAGCGGCAAGGCTTCGTCAAACGCGCGCGCTGTGTTGGCGGCATCCTGGCCGGTCATGCTGTCGACCACAAACAGCGTTTCCACCGGTTTGACCGTGGCGTGCAGTTGCCGAATCTCGTCCATCATATCAGCATCAATGTGCAGTCGACCGGCGGTATCAACAATCAGCACATCGATATGGTGGTTACGCGCGTGGTCGAGCGCGGCCGCGGCAATCTCCACCGGACGCTGGCCGGCGCTACTGGGAAAGAATGCCACGTCGATCTCCGTGGCCAGCGTCTGCAGCTGTTCTATGGCCGCGGGACGGTAGATGTCGCAACTGGTGACCAGCACGTTTTTACGGCGACGCTCTTTCAGCCAGCGCGCCAGCTTGGCCGTCGAGGTGGTCTTGCCGGAGCCTTGCAGACCGGCCATCAGCACCACAGCCGGCGGCTGCACGTTCAGTTGTAACTCGTCGCAGGCCTCGCCCATGAGGCTGACCAACTCCTCGTTGACGATTTTCACCAGCGCCTGCCCCGGGGTCAGGCTCTGCAAGACCTCCTGGCCGACCGCCCGCTGACGAATTTTTTCCGTGAATGTCTTGACCACCGGCAGCGCGACGTCGGCCTCCAGCAGCGCCATACGCACTTCGCGCAAGGTGTCCTTGATATTGTCTTCCGACAGGCGGCCCTGGCCTCGGAGGTTCTTCAGGGTTTTCGTCAGGCGATCGGTGAGGTTCTGAAACATGCGGCGGATCCAGGTCAGCAGTGGCGCGATTATAACTTGAAGCGGTCGCCCCCGCACAGCTGCTGCACCTGCAGGGTCTGTATACGCTCCCGGCACTGCTTGACAATCAGCTCTTCGCTGCCGGGCTTGAGGTGGGTCAGAAACAACTGCGGGCGGTGTTGCAGTTTCTTCAGATCACTGGCCAGCAGACGCGGACAATAGTGGCGCGACTTGACACTCAGTTCGCACTCCTGATCGGGAAAAGCGGTTTCGACAATCAGCAGATCGAGGTCGTCGTGCTGGTTCAGGGCCTGCCAAAACCCGTCATTACTGGTGGTATCGCCACTGAAGGCAAAGCTGCCAACGCCGTTCTGCACCCGGTAACCGGCCGCGGGAACCGAATGATTGACGGCGATCATTTCCACCCTGCGGGCACCGAGACTCACGCTCTCACCCGGGTGCATAACCTCGAAGCGCAACACCGGGTGTTGCTCGCTTGGCAACACGGAGAAATCCGGCCAGACTTGCCAATTGAAAATATGCCGGCGCAGCACCTGGATGGTTTCCTCACGGGCGTGCACCACCAGGGGTCGCTCTATGGACTCGAAAATCGCATCCAGGAGCATTGGTATTCCGGCGATATGGTCGAGGTGCGAGTGGGTCACAAAGATGTGCCGGATACGCGACATCTCCTCCAGACTCAGCTCTGAGAGCCCGGTACCGCCGTCGATCAGCAGATCGTCGTCGACCAACAGCGAAGTGGTGCAGAGGTGCGATCCGATACCGCCACTGCAACCCAGTATTCTCAGATTCATCAGTTTTATCCGGTGAGAGCCTGCCCCTAACGATGCGAGGATCGTGCCACGGCATGTCACAAAAAAAATGTCGGCCGCGTCACAGAAAAAGCCCCGTTTTGGCACCGATGAGCGGCATTAGCGCCCCGGCTGACACACCGCGTCAGCCCGACTGACCGGGACCGGCAGCCAAGACTTTCCGCTGCCGGCGGCTTATGCCATTATCGCCGCCATGAATCTGGTTATTTTCGCCGCCGCCGCGGTGGTGCTTTACTTGCTGACCAGCGCGGCGCTGACCCTGCGCTTGGCCGGGACCCTTTCCAGCCTGCGGGTCCGCCGCGGGGCGGTGCTGGCGCTGGGCTTCGCTGCGGTGGCGCTGCACGCCCTCGTGCTCTATCCCGAACTGATGACCGGGCACGGCCTGGATATGGGCTTTTTTAACGCCGCCTCACTGGTCGCCCTGCTGATGGTGGGGGTCTTGTTACTGACCGCCCTGCGCCAACCGGTGGAAAATCTCGGCATACCGATTTTGCCGATGGCCGCGGTCACCCTGGCCTTAGCGGCCTGGAATCCCGGCGACCCGCGCGACATCACCCACACCAGTTGGCAGCTCGATTTACACATTCTGTTTTCCGTGCTGGCCTACAGTCTGTTTGCGCTGGCCGCCGTGCAAGCCGCGCTGTTGCACGTCCAGGACCGCCATCTGCGCACTCGCCGTCCCGGCGGTTTTATCCGCGCCCTGCCACCGCTGGAGATAATGGAAGGCCTGCTGTTCCAGATGATCGCCACCGGTTTTGTCCTGCTGAGCGCGGCGCTGCTGACCGGTATGGTGTTCCTGGAAGACATCTTTGCTCAGCATCTGGTGCACAAAACCGTACTGTCCATCGTCAGCTGGTTTATTTTCGGTACGCTGCTCTGGGGCCGCTGGAAATTCGGCTGGCGCGGGCGCACCGCGATCCGCTGGACGCTGAGCGGATTTGCCTTTTTGGTGCTTGCCTATTTCGGCAGTAAACTGGTCCTGGAGCTGATCCTACACCGTAACGCCTGACAAACCCCGGCGATGCGCCTACAATTTCTCTCATCATCAGCGGCAATCCGGTTGACCTGTTTTGGAAGATATTCCCCTTAGTATTCTGTTCGGCATCCTGGTTTTTCTGATTCTGCTCTCGGCGTTCTTTTCCAGTTCAGAAACCGGACTCATGACTCTGAACCGCTATCGTCTGCGCCACCTCGCCCAAGTCAACCACGCCGGGGCCAGGCGCGCGCAGAAACTGCTCGAGCGCCCCGACCGGCTGATCGGCCTGATTCTGTTGGGCAACAACTTCGTCAACGTAATGGCCTCGGCCATTACCACGGTGATTGCGCTGCGCCTGGGGGGCGAGCCGGGCATCGCCATCGGCGCCGGCATCCTTACCCTGGTGATTCTGGTATTTGCCGAAGTGACACCGAAAACGCTGGCCGCCCTGCATCCGGAACGGGTGGCCTTCCCCGCGGCGTTCATCTACGGGCCACTGCTGTGGCTGCTCTACCCGCTGGTGTGGGTGGTCAACGGTATCGCCAACGGCCTGCTGCGGCTGCTCAACATCCACCCCGAAAACGGTTCCGTGGATGCGCTCAGCCAGGAGGAGTTACGCACCGTAGTACTCGAAGCCGGTGCCATGATCCCCAAGCGCCACCAGGACATGCTGCTCAACATCATTGATCTGGAGAAGGTCACGGTGGAAGACATCATGGTGCCGCGCCAGGAAATTTCCGGCATTGATCTGGAAGATGACTGGGATGACATTCTCGACCAGATGACCAACAGCCAATACACCCGCCTGCCGGTATTTCGTGACAACATCGACCATGTGGTGGGCTTCGTCCACTTACGTAAAGTACTGCCGCGGCTGATGCGCGGCGAGCTCGACCGGGAGACGCTCGAGGGACTGATCCGCGAGCCTCTGTTCATCCCGGAAAACACCCCGCTCAACCGCCAATTACTGCAGTTCCAGCGCGAGCGACGGCGCATAGGTCTGGTGGTCGACGAGTACGGCGACATTCAGGGGCTGGCGACTCTGGAAGATATTCTTGAGGAAGTGGTTGGTGAGTTCACCACCGACCCGGCCACCAGCATCAGCGATTTCACCGCCGAAACGGACGGCAGCTATCTGGTCAACGGCATGGTCAATGTACGCGACCTCAATCGCGCCTTACAAATGGATCTGCCCACCGACGGCCCGAAAACACTCAACGGCATGGTGTTGGAATATCTGGAAGCTATTCCCGAGCCCGGCACCAGTTTGCTGCTCTCCGGGTATCCGGTGGAAATCATTCAGACCAAAGATAATCTGGTCAAAACGTTGCGGGTGTACACTCGCCCACACCGCCCATCCGCCGCGCAGGATTGAACCATGAGCGAGAAAATCGACAAAGGCGACGCCCAATGGCGCCGGCAACTCAGCCCGGAAGTCTACCGGGTGACCCGCGAGAAAGGCACCGAACCGGCCTTTTCCGGCCGTTATAACGACTGCAAAACAGCGGGCGTTTATCACTGCGTCTGCTGTGATGCGCCGCTGTTCCGCTCCAGCGAAAAATTCGACTCGGGCAGTGGCTGGCCGAGTTACTGGCAGCCGATCAGCGCAGAGGCGGTGCGCACGGTATCCGATACCAGCCACGGCATGCGCCGCGTGGAAGTGGTGTGCGGGCGTTGTGAGGCCCACCTGGGCCACGTTTTCGATGACGGGCCACCGCCCACCGGGCAGCGCTATTGTATCAATTCCCTGTCGCTGAACCTTAAAGAAAGCGCTTAGGGGTGACGATAGTTCAGGCAGGCCGTCACTGAGAACACAGTGGGCCCCGCGGGCGGAGCACCGCGGCCAGACGCCCGGCTCGAGGCCCGTAGCCGGGGCTAACCCCAGGGGACATTTGTGGCAAAGCTAACGCTGTCTTTCAAAGACCGCATTATGAAGGTGTTCACGCTGCCCCAGGGCGACTGTCTGGCCGGGCGCGACCCCGACTGCGACATCCACATCGACAGCCTCGCGGTACAACCCCGGCATGCGCGCTTTTATTTCTCAGACGCGGAGTATCTGGTCGAACCGGTGCAAAGCGATTGCCCGCTGAGCATCGACGGACGGCCAGTCGTCGCGGCCACCGCGCTGAGCGAGGGTGACACGCTGCAGATCGGCAAACACGCTCTGCGTTTTGCCGCCGGCGAGACCGCACCGTTCGACGATGCTCAACCGGCTAAGCTACTATCCGCCGCGTCGCTGCAGATTCAAAATGGCGCCCATCTGGGCCGTAGTATACGCCTCAACAAGGCGCTGACCCGCGTCGGCAAACCTCAAGGCGAACTGGCGGTGATCGCCCGCCGCGACGACGGCTATTATCTATCCGCCCTTCACGGAGAAAAGGGGCCACAACTGAACGACCAGGCAATCGGCGAACAAAGCCGGCAGCTGCGCGATGCCGATCGCATTACCATCGGCGAGCTGCAGCTGCAGTTTTTCTCCGCCGCGCACGCCGCTGACACTCGCGACACGCCAGCGCTACCCGTGGCGCACGAACAACGGCAATTCGTACGCATCCCCTTTGAGGTCAACGTAACCTTGCAGGATGAACAGACGCGCTGGGAAACCCGACTGCGGGATGTCTCCCTGCACGGCGCATTGATCGACGCCCCGCAGGCTTTTCCCCCCGATGAAGACAAGCCCTATAAACTCGCCGTTCACCTCGACGGCGGACCGGACATCTGTATGGAGGTGGAAACAGCCCACCACCAGGACGGTCAGGTAGGGCTGCGCTGTGTGCATATCGACGTCGACAGCATCACCCACCTGCGACGATTGGTGGAATTGAATCTCGGCGATCCGGCGTTATTGGAACGCGAGCTGTCAGCGCTCGGCTAAAGCTGCCGGCGCGCTGACGAAGTCTGCATTTTTCTTTTACGCTGCGGCCGCCCAGCGCCTTTCAGTCCGTTGCGAGAAGGTTCAACGGATGAGCATCGAGCTGAGGGTTCATGCTCATAATGCGGGAACATCGGATAGAGTCTCCGCCAGACCCAGAGGTCCCGTCGGGTAGTCCCTCGATGGCTTAGGGCGCCGTAAGTGGCCTCCGTGATGAGTAAGTGGCCTCCGTGCTGGCGTCTTTCGCGCGGTGCAAGGTTTTTGGCTTAGGGCGCCGCGGGCGGCGCATGCACCAAAAACCTTGCACCGCGCGAAAGACGCTTTATGGGCGTTGGTGCAGCTTGGGGGTTACTGTATTTTCTGCGGGGCCTGTTCGGCTGAAAACCACTCCAGTGCCTCGGTGTAACGCGATACCGCGGTGATCTCCAGGCCCTCAACCGCACTCCGGGGCGCATTGGAGGCCGGTATCAGGGCGCGCTTGAAGCCAAGTTTGGCGGCTTCGCGCAGGCGTTGCTGGCCGTTGGGCACCGGGCGGATTTCACCGGCCAGCCCCACTTCACCGAACACGATCAGATCATTTGGCACGGTCCGATCACGGAAGCTCGACAATACCGCGAGCAGCACGGCGAGATCGGCCGCCGTTTCGTTGACGCGCACCCCCCCCACTACGTTCACAAATACATCCTGATCGCTCATGAAGACTCCGCCGTGGCGGTGCTGCACGGCCAACAACATGGCCAGCCGGTTGTGTTCCAGGCCGACGGTGACGCGCCGCGGATTGGACAGCTGGCTGTCATCGACCAGCGCCTGCACCTCGACCAGCAGCGGGTGGGTGCCTTCCATGCTCACCAGAATGACGCTACCGGCCACCGGCTGTTCGTGCCGGGAGAGAAAAATCGACGAAGGGTTGCGCACTTCTTTAAGACCGCGGTCGGTCATGGCGAACACGCCCAGTTCGTTGACCGCGCCAAAACGGTTTTTAATGGCGCGAATAACCCGGTAGCGCTCGCCCGGCTCACCTTCAAAATACAGCACCGTGTCGACCATGTGTTCGAGCACCCGCGGGCCTGCCAGCGTACCTTCCTTGGTGACGTGTCCGACCAGAAACAGCGCTGTGCCCGTCTGCTTGGCAAACCGCACCAGCTGCGCGGCGCTCTCGCGCACCTGCGCCACCGAGCCCGGCGCCGACTGCAACAGTTCTGTGTAGAGCGTCTGTATCGAATCGATGACCATTACCTGCGGTTGTTCGGCGCGCGCCTGGGCGACGATGCGCTCCACCGAGGTTTCCGCCAGCAGGCGCAGGCTCTCGGCGGCCAGGCCCAGACGCCGCGCCCGCATCGCCACCTGCTCGGGCGATTCCTCGCCGGTGATATATAACGCCGGCAGATCGGCGTCGAATGACGCCAGCGCCTGCAGCAGCACGGTCGATTTGCCGATGCCGGGGTCGCCGCCGATCAACACCACGGAGCCCGCTACCAGGCCACCGCCCAGCACCCGATCCAGTTCTCCGATCCCGATCGACAGCCGCGCTTCGGTGCCGGGCTGAACCTCCGAGAGCATCTGCACGCGTGGCGCGCTCTCGCCGGCATAGCCGGCAAAACGCGCCGCCTTGCCCCCGGCACCGGGCAGCACTGCGAGCGCCTCGCTCAGGCTGTTCCAGGCGCCGCAGTCGCCACACTGACCGGCCCACTTCGGCGCCTGCGCGCCGCATTCGCTGCATTGGTAGACGGATTTAGCCTTCGCCATTGAGGTACTCCCGCGGTACTCGCGCACTGACGTTGCACAGTAACTCGTAACTCAGGGTAGCGGCGCGCGCGGCCAATGCCTCCACCGGCAGACAGGCGCCCCATAACTCCACCGGATCGCCGGCGCGCGCCTCGGGTAAGGCGCGCAGATCGACACAGAGCATATCCATGGACACGCGCCCGATCAGCGGTACCGCTGTGCCGTTGACCAGCACCGGTGTGCCGGGGGCGGCATGGCGCGGGTAACCGTCGCCGTAGCCGGCCGCAACCACGCCCACCGGCAGGTCGCTCGGACAGGTCCAAGTGTGACCGTAACCGACGCCCTCACCCTTGCGACACGCCCGCACGGCGATCAATCGGCTCTCCAGGCGCATCACCGCCCGCAGACCGGGCCGACGTTCGGCGGCGGGATCGAAGGGCGAGGCGCCGTACAGCATAATCCCCGGTCGGACCCAATCAAAGCACATGTCCGGGCGCGAGAGTAACGCCGCGGAATTAGCCAGGGAACGTTCGAGCCCAACGGCGTCCAAGGTCAAAAACGCGGCCAGTTGGCTGTCATTGGCCGGATGTCGGGGCGCATCCGCGCATGCCAGGTGCGACATTAAGCGCAGGCTACCGCCGCGCGCGGCGATCAGCCTGGACAGCCGGCGTCGTACCTCGTGGTATTGGCGTGTGGTCACGCCCAGACGGTGCATGCCGGTATCGACTTTCAACCACAGGTGCAGAGGTGTCGCGGGGTCGCTCTGTTCCAGCCAGTCGAGCTGCTCGAGGCTATGGACCACCATTTGCAAGTCATGGGCGGCTACGGCTCGCAGTTCTTCTACGCCAAACACGCCTTCGAGCAGCACCAGCGGGGCCGTGATACCGGCCTCGCGCAACTGTACGGCCTCCTCGACACTGGCCAGCGCGAAGGCATCGGCCGCGCGCAGCGCACGCGCTACCGCTACAGCGCCGTGGCCATAGGCGTTGGCCTTGACCACCGCCAGCACCCGCGCACCGGGTGCGGCCTCGCGCACCAGACGGAAATTATGTTGCAGGGCCTGCAGATCGATACGCGCCCGGATCGGTCGCGTCATGCATCCGGACCGCCGGGACTGAAACCGGCATCACCATAATTATCCATCGGGGTGAAGTTCTCGAAGCGCGTGTGCTTACCGAGGAAGGTCAGGCGGCGTACGCCGATTGGGCCGTTGCGCTGTTTGCCAATGATGATTTCCGCCGTGCCCTTATCCGGGCTGTCCTCGTCGTATACCTCATCGCGATAGATGAACATAATCACATCGGCATCCTGCTCGATAGCGCCGGACTCGCGCAGATCGGACATCACCGGGCGCTTGTTGGGGCGCTGCTCGAGGCTGCGGTTGAGCTGTGAGAGCGCGATCACCGGCACGGACAGCTCCTTGGCCAGCGCTTTCAGCGAGCGCGAGATTTCGGAAATCTCGCCGGTGCGGTTTTCCTTGTGCCCCGGTACCTGCATCAACTGCAGATAGTCGATGACAATCAGCCCCAGGTCGTGTTCGCGTTTCAGACGGCGGGCCCGGGCGCGCAGCTCCGTCGGGCTTAACGCCGGCGTGTCATCGATAAACAAAGGCGCTTCGGAAAGGATGCTTACCGCTGAGGTCAGGCGCGGCCAGTCATCGTCGTCGAGCTTGCCGGTGCGCACCTTGGTCTGGTTGATGCGCCCGAGCGAGGACATCAGGCGCATGGCCAGCTGCTCGCCGGGCATCTCCATACTGAACACCGCCACCGGACGGCCATCTTTAATGGCTGCGTGTTCGGCGATATTCATGGCGAAAGTGGTTTTACCCATCGACGGCCGGCCGGCAACGATAATCAGGTCCGAGGCCTGCAGACCGGCGGTCATTTCGTCAATGTCGGTAAAGCCGGTGGAGACGCCTGTCAGAGGGTTGTCGAGGTGAAACAGCGTATCGATGCGGTCCACCGCTTTGGTCAGCAGATCCTTGATGCTGGCAAACCCCGAGCCACGGCTCTCGCCCTGATCGGCGATACGGAACACTAACTGTTCGGCATTGTCGAGCAGCGCCGCAGTCTCGCGGCCCTCGGTGAAATAAGCGCTGTTGGCAATTTCGGTGCCGACCTCGGCGAGCTGCCGCAACACCGAGTTTTCGCGCACAATGGTGGCGTAGGCGCGGATATTGGCCGCGCTGGGGGTGTCTTTGGCCAGACGCCCCAGATAGGCCAGGCCACCGATATCTTCCAGATCGCCCTGACTGTCCAGGCGCTCCGACAAAGTGATGACATCACAGGGGTCGCCGTGCTCTATGAGCTTACCCGCAGCGGTGAAAATCAGGCGGTGTTCGCGGCGGTAGAAATCGCCCTCGGTGACCCGATCGGCGACCTGATCCCAGGCGCGGTTATCGAGCAACAGACCACCCAACAGAGACTGTTCGGCCTGCACCGAATGCGGTGGCACCTTCTGCCGGTCGCCAGTAAATTCTACGGTATTGGCCGATGGCACCGGTTCCGGCATTGATCCTCCATAGGGTAGTCGGGAACGATTAAAACAACACTAGCGGAACTCATACTAAAGCGCCCGCTCGCCTTGCTCAAGGACGCAATTTACGCGCCTCTTTGGTGTACAAAAATGCATCAAATCGGCTGCAGCGCCGTGATAAAAAGTCCGTCTATGGGTAAATCAGAACGTTAACAAACACTTCATTGATTCGGTGACCACTACACGCGGGCAGCGGTGTGGTATTGCTTTAATAACCGTCGCACTAGGGGTGCGGATGGCATTGCGTCATTACCCCAGCACCCGGGTTGCGGACGGCATCGCTTCAAGGACCCCCGCCCCAGGGTTGCGGCGTGGTATTGCCTCGCAAGCGCATGTGCGCTCGCGCACCCTAAGCCAGCGAGGCAATACCACGCCGCAACCCGGCACCAATCTTCTTCCCTTGATGCCACGGTGCCTGTCGTCCCGGCGCCGGGCACAGGGGTTTGGGGGATGTGGGCGGCCGGCCCCGGACCCCAAAAACCCATGGCGGGGGCGGGGGGGGCTGGGGG
>JASBSN010000051.1 GCA_030148915.1 Thiogranum sp. | reverse complement strand
CGCATCGCCGACCAGGGGGCCGGTGTGCTGGTGGTGCTGGGCGAGCAGGAGTCGCCGCGCGAACTGGTGCAGCGCATCCAGTGCTACAACGAACACGAGAAATCCGGTCGACCGGTGGTGCGCGAGGAGCGCCACGAGCTGCGCACCCACGGCATCGGCGCACAAATACTCACCGACCTTGGCGTCAGCCGCATGCACGTGCTGAGCGCACCCATGGTGGTGCACGGCCTGTCCGGCTTCGGCCTGGAAGTGGTCGACTATATCGACGGCAGCAACCCGTCAGCATAAGGAGAACCGAGAATGAACGGCATACAGACCCTCGAAGGCCAGTTGACGCTGCGCGGTGCGCGCATCGCCTTGCTGGTGGCGCGTTTCAACAGTTTCGTGGTGGAGAGCCTGCTGGCCGGGGCCATCGACACCCTCAAGCGCCACGGCGTCGAAGAGCGCGAACTGCACATCGTGCGCGTGCCCGGTGCCTATGAAATGCCCATCGCCGCCAAACGTCTGGCCGCCAGCCAGCGCTACGAGGCGATTATCGCCCTGGGCGCGGTGATCCGCGGTGGCACGCCGCACTTTGAATACGTCGCCGGTGAATGCACCAAGGGTCTTTCGCAGGTCTCCCTGCAACACGATATCCCCATTGCCTTCGGCGTGCTCACCGTCGACAGCATCGAACAGGCCATTGAGCGGGCCGGCACCAAGGCCGGCAACAAGGGCGCCGAAGCCGCCATGTCGAGCATTGAAATGATCAACCTGCTGCGCGAGATCGGCAAATAAACGCCGCCACCGACGTGAGCGCCGCCGACAAAAGCCACGCCGCTCTGCGCACCCGCGCGCGACGCCTTGCCATGCAGGCGCTCTACCAGTGGGACCTGTCGGGCAGCAACCTCTCTGCCATCGAAGTGCAGTTTATCGAAGACGAGGACTTCACCAAGGCCGACAAGGACTATTTTCACGAGCTGCTGCACCAAGTGCCGGCGCGCCTGGACGAAGTCGAGCAGGCTTTTGCGCCCTACCTGGACCGATCGGTGAACGAACTCGATCCGGTGGAGCGGGCCGTGTTGCGTATGGCCGGCTATGAACTGTTGGCGCGCATCGATATCCCCTACAAAGTCGTCATCAACGAGTCCGTCAACCTGACCAAAAAGTTCGGCGCCGAGCAGGCCTACAAATACGTCAACGGCGTGCTCGACAAGGTAGCCCGCAACCTGCGTGCCGTGGAACACCCTCAGGGGCACGGTGGCAGCGGCCTGTTGAAAACATAAATGAACATCTGGGTCGACGCCGACGCCTGCCCCAACGTCATCAAGGAGATCCTGTTCCGCGCCGCCGAGCGCGCGCAAGTGCCGACCATCCTGGTGGCCAACCAGCAGATCCGCGTGCCGCCCTCGGCCTATATCCGCAACGTGCAGGTGCGCAGCGGCTTCGACGAGGCCGACGACTATATCGTCGGGCAGGTAAGCGAGGGCGACCTGGTGATCACCGCCGACATCCCGCTGGCGGCGCAGGTGATCGATAAACAGGCGCTGGCACTCAGCCCGCGCGGCGAGCTCTACGACAGCAACAACATCCGCGAGCGCCTGACCATGCGCGACTTCATGGACGAGCTGCGCGGCAGCGGCGTGAACACCGGCGGCCCGCCGCAACTCAAACCGGCCGACCGCCAGGCCTTCGCCAACCAGCTGGACCGCTGGCTGATGCGCAAACAACAGCAAAAGGTACGCTGAGCGTGGCGCTTTCGGAGTTCGACATCATCGAGCGATTCTTCAGCCGCCAGGGCGTGGTTCGCGACGATGTCGTACTCGGCGTGGGCGACGATGCGGCGCTGCTGAGGCCGCTGGCCGAGCGCCAACTGGCGCTGAGCATGGACACCCTGGTGGCCGGGCGGCACTTCCCCGAACACACCGATGCCTTCGACATCGGCTGGAAAGCGCTGGCGGTCAACCTCAGCGATCTGGCCGCGATGGGCGCCACGCCCGCCTGGGCGACACTGGCGCTGACACTGCCGGCCGTCGACGAGCACTGGCTGCGGGCCTTCGCCGACGGTTTCTACCGCCTGGCCGAGCAACACCAGGTGGCGCTGGTGGGGGGCGACACCACCCGCGGCCCGCTGTCGGTGACCGTGCAGGTGCAGGGCTACCTGGAGCCGGGCCGGGCACTGCGCCGGGACGCGGCCGCCGCCGGCCATGCACTGTTCGTCAGCGGTACCCTCGGCGACGCCGCCTGCGCCCTGCAACAACTGCAGAGCGGCGGGCCGCCGGACGCCGCCTTGCTGGAACGCCTCAACCGTCCGCAGCCGCGCGTCGCCCTCGGCCAGGCATTGAGCGGCATCGCCGCCGCGGCGATCGACATTTCCGACGGCCTGCTGGCCGACCTGGGGCATATACTTAGCGCCAGCCGCTGCGGCGCCACCTTGTGGCCGGAGCGCCTGCCGGCGTCGGCGCAACTCAAGCAACTGCCATTCGAACAGCGCCTGGACTGCCAGTACAACGGCGGTGACGACTACGAGCTGTGCTTCAGCGTGCCGCCGGAGCAGTACGGGGCACTGCAGACGTTGCGCCAGCAGCAATCATTGGCGCTGACCGAAATCGGCAGCATCGAGGCCCAACCGGGTGTGCGCTGCCAGTTCGGCGATGG
>JASBSN010000039.1 GCA_030148915.1 Thiogranum sp. | reverse complement strand
TTCTGAGGTGATCAACGAAGCGGCTATCCTGGGAGTCAGGGAGCTTGCCGTAATTATTGAAAACGGCAAGAAAGTTGGGCTGAACGGTCAGCGGGATATGGACCAACTTGTGCTCACCGCGCTATCGACTGCGCACGGTTTCTCCATGCTCGTCAGCGGCGGGTTTCTCGGTGAATTAGTCGATTCTGTCGGCAAAGTTCGTTCGCTTGGCCACGCCTTGTTCGAGATACAGATGCAGGGCATGTTGCTAAGATACACGTTAATCGGGCTATTGCAGGTGCCGCTTGCCGCGGATATAGGGCTACGCACGGTGAAATTGGTACTTTGGTCTAATAGTACGAGGCAATGTCCACCCGTATCCTAACGATCACCGTAATTGCTTAAAAATTGCCAAAGAGTGACGCTGCAAAACGTGAATGCGATTGAGAACGGAAGCTTCGGCGACGAGATCCTCAGCGCTTATATAGACGACGAGCTCGGCCCTGTCCAGCGGAATGCCATCCGGGCGGCTATCCGTCAGGACAAGGTCTTGGCGGAACGTGTCGCAAGCCTGCGCCGCGCCAAGGAATGGATGCGCATTGGCTTTGGCTCCGCGCGCCCGCCGCGGCGCGATAAATAGTCCTTGCGCAGCGCAGTCTGCTTCGGAGCGGGCGGCCGGTGGGGCTCAGGTCGTCGCAACCGGCTGACCCGTGGCGTAGCCCGGCAACGCTCAGCCAGGCGGATACGACAGTAGCCGGTTGATAACAGTGCGCAATAGCGCCGGACGGATGGGTTTTTGTAATACGTGATGACCGCTCTCTTTCGCCCTGTTCAGTGGCTCTGCCGCGGTTTCTCCAGTGATCAGCAGGCCCGGTATGGTCTCACCAAACTGGTGTTGCAGAGTATCGATCGCATCGACACCGGATACCCCATCGCCCAGGCCCAGGTCACATAATAAAAGATCAGGGATCAGATTCTGCGCTGCTGACTGTCGCGCGGCATCCTCTATCGTATTGGCAGTGATCACCCGGCAGCCCCATTTTGCCAGCAGCTTTTGCGTGGCCTCCAGACTGTCGGTATCGTCATCGATGACCAGCATGACGCGGCCGTTTAAATCCAGATCGTGGACGGTGGTTTCTACGCGGTTATCGATCATCAGCGACACATCTCCGACCGGCAAGCGGATGCTGAAAATCGAGCCGTTTCCGGGTTCAGAGCGTAATTCAAGCGGAAGATCCAGCAGCAGGCATAAACGCCGCACCAACGCCAGGCCCAGTCCCAGGCCTTCGGAACGCTTGCGGTGATCGCCGCGCAATTGCAGAAACTCGGCGAAAACTTCGTCTTGGTGTTCGACAGGGATACCGATTCCGGTATCCCACACCTGTAACAGCACCTCGCCGCGGCGCGTGCGAGTGGACAATAGCACGCCACCTTTTTCCGTATAGCGAATCGCGTTGCCGATCAGGTTGCGCAAAATGCGTTCCACTAATAGCGGATCGGAACGAACGACAGCGGATGTCGCGTGCAGTTTCAGTTTAAGGTGTTTTTTGTCGGCGGCAGGGCGGAACTCTTCAGCCAGTTTCCTCATTAGCTCCGATAAGTCAAAATGCTCGATTTCAGGGGTTATAACGCCTGCGTCCAGCCGCGATACGTCGAGCAGGGCTTCAAACAGTCTTTGCAGGGCCTCCAACGATAAATCCAGGCGAGAAATTATGAAGGCGCGCTCGGCGTCGTCTTTTGCCACCTTAAGGACATCCATGAACAGCGAGAGCGTATGCAGGGGCTGACGCAAGTCATGACTGGCGCCAGCCAGGAAACGCGACTTGGCCAGCACCGCCTGTTGGGCTTCTTCGGTTTTCTTGTTCAGCGCTTCGGCCAGCGCTTCGCTCTTGTGGCGCTGCACGATTTCCGAGCGTACCGTGCTGTGCAGGCTGCGCGCCATTTTTGTCACCAATAATAAGTAGCTGAGCAAGAAGAACGCCAGTGCGATAGAGGCAAGGTGACCAGTCAATAAGAGTCGCGCACCCATGGCGCCCATCACCGGCACAGCGAAGACGTACGAGGCGGGGAGCCAGAAGGTGCCGGCGATGAGTGAGCCGATGCTCAGCGTCAACGTCAGGGTGAAGACGAACACCTGATGCTCCACGGAACCGGGTACATAGAAACAGAGAATGGCCGCCGCCCATAGCGTGGCGGAATAAAGAGAGGCCCAGGACAAATAGCGCCCACATTGCGCCGCTTCGGCTGCCGGCGGCTTGCGCCGCAGAAACGTCGTAGCCAGCCGGTGGCGCAGCAGGATGCTGCTCAACACCAACAAGGCCCAGCCGATGAGAAGCCATGCGTCGAACCTGGACCACATGATCAGCACCATCATCAGCGGCAAGAGCAGCACCTGCCAATAAGAGGACGCCGCAATTTTCTTGAATAAGTCTTCCAGCGAATCGTGGGTGATGCGCTGCTGGAGTTCTTCTTCGTTCAGTTCCGGGAGGGTGGTCGTAGAGGATGTCTGGTTCATGATCCGCGTCTAGAGTCGGTATCCCAGCCTCAGGCCGAGGGTACGGGGTTCGGCCCAATAGCGCGCCGTACCCACCACGGGGTCGAGACGGATAATATTCTGCGTATACAGTTTGTCAGCAAGGTTGTGGCCATACAGTTGCAAGTACCAACGATGCGTGCGGCTTTCATAATCGAGGCTGGCGTTGAATACGCCATAGGCCCCCTGGCGCACGGCACGATCCTTATACGGGTTAAAATAGACCGACGATTGATAGCGGTAGTCGACTGACAATTTGATGGCGCCGATGCCTGCCGGCGACCAGCGGTACTCGCCGCCCAAGAGTAAGGAAACCTCGGGTGCCCGGGGCAGAGGGTCGCCGGCACGGTCGGCGTCGTCGGCGGGATTATTGGGATCAACAGAGGTGAATTGATCGAAGCGGGCATCGAGCAACGTTAGGCCGAGGCTGACACCCAGGCGCGGGCGGGGCCGGTATCGAACTTGCAGATCGAGGCCGCGAATTGTCGCCCGGGCGGCGTTGTCGATAATCGGCAGCGTGCCCGCGGGCGCCGCCGGGGGTAACGTCAATATCTGAATGTCGTTGTAACGGTAATAAAACAGCGCTGTGTTTAGGCGCAGTCGCTGTGCGGACAGGTAGCGCTTGGTACCTACCTCGTAGGCCCAGAGATATTCCGGGGCATAGGCCGGTTGCAGGGCGTAGGCATTGTAGCCCCCCGGTTTGAAGCCCTGGGCGACGCGGGCGTAGTAGAGCGTGTCGCCGTCGCGACGGTAGCTGAGGTCGAATTCAGGCGTGACGGCATCCCAATGCGCCTGCGCCTGCAATGGCAGCGTGGACGTGCCGGGCGTGCCGCTCAGTCCCAACGGATCGGTGATGGTCTGCAGCAAGTCGATGCGGCGTTCGTCGTAGCTGTAGCGCAGACCCGCCCGCACCCGCCAGGCGGAGGCGAAGCGGTAGGCCACGCCGCCAAACACCGCGTAACCGTTGCTTTCGATGTCGCTGTCCGGTTGGTTACGCAAGCCACTCAGGGGAAAACGCACGTCGAGGCGCTGGTCGGCGTCCTGATGCAGAAAATACAACCCGGTCACCCAGGAGAGCGGCTGCTCGGTGCGTGATGCCAGGCGAAATTCCTGGCTGAAGGCGCTGCTGGATGAAGAAGGGAAGTTCGAGGCAAAGTCGACATTGGTACTATCCAGATCGAGCGCCAGGTCGAGATTAACCTTCTGATAGGCGGTTAAGGACTCAAGCTTCAGGGCACCCATGCTCGTGTTCAGGCGCACATGGTATAGCCGGTTGTTGATGTTCTGGCGCTGATCGACATTGGCGGTGACCTTGCGTGGATTGCCCGGTAGCGCGCCGCCTAGCGCGATTCCCCCGTTGACACCCACCGAGGGATCCGGCTGCTTGGCGAGATCGCGGCTGTCGTCCTGCTTGCTCTGCTCGGCGGTGAACACCACGTTGGTCGTCGTGGTCGGGCGGTAGCGCAGCTTGGCGCGCCAGGCGTAGTAGTCCTGGGTGTCCAGATCCTCGCCGCGAAAAACGTTGCGGGAATAGCCGTCACGTCGGCGTACTGTGCCGGCAAGGCGAAAAGATGACCGGGCGCTGAGCGGCGCATTGAAAGCGGCGCTAGCCTGTCGTTGGTTATAGCTGCCGAGCAATAGATCGGCCTGGCCTTCGCGGTAGGGTACCGGGTCACGGGTGAAAATCCGAATGGCGCCGCCGACCACGTTGCGCCCCAGGTGCACACCTTGCGGCCCTTTGATCACCTCTACGCGCTCGAGATCGTAGAAATCCTGTAGCGATTGCACCGGGCGGGTCAGATACACGCCGTCGACGAACGTCGCCACGCTGGAGCCACCCACCGGGGAGACCGTGCCGCCCACCCCGCGCAGGTAAGGATCGCCCACGCCCGCGCTGGATGTGAACACCAGGCCGGGTATTTCATCGACCAAGCCTTGGCTGCGCGAGATGCCCGCCGCCTGCAACTGTTCGCCGCTCAGCGACTGAACCGTGGCTGGTTCGCGCTGCAACTGCGCCTCCCGTCCCTGCGGCGAAATCATGATCGTGGGCAAGGAAAAGGCGTCGTCCTGCCGCGGGGAGTCGGCCAGTAACGGCTGGGACACCAACAACAGGAACCACATACCAGTCAGCCGTCTTAGCATGAGGGGCGTGTCTTCAATAGGAAATAGGAATGGAATCTTCGTTATTGTTCAGCCCTGACAAACCATCTGGTCTGTCCTCGATCCCTTAGATCCCACCTTACCAGTCCTATAGCGCACGGGAAAGGGGTTGGCGCCGCCAAAGTGGTACTTTTGTTCAATACCGTCCGGTTTACGGGATGTGTAGCATCAGTCATCAAGAGGAGGGGGCGTTTTGCCCCTGTTTAAAAGGTGTATCCGGCCAGCGTTGTAGAGAGGGACTGCCGGAGTGCAACAAGCGTTGCGTTGCCAGGGAAAATGAAAAAAAAAAGCAGCTTCGGCAAGGTGCGCACATGCAGAACACTCACACCGGAATACACTGGCGCCGCCGCTGCGCTGCGGCCACTTTATTAATATCCATGGCGCTACCGGCCGCGGCCGCCGATCGTTACTGGACTTACACTAACCCTGATTGTAGTGCCTGGTATAGCCCTTGCTGGGGCGATACCTTGGGAGGAGGCGCCACCTCACCTATATTTCCACAGGACGGCGACAACGTTTACCTGTCTAACCCGACCGCCTCAGGTTATCAGGTTGATATGCTCACTCGCTCCCAGCAAGTCAGTTTAAACAGCCTGATCGTCGATGGCAGTGCGCCCGTTTCCTTGCGCCAGAGCGCCAGTGCCATCGAAACAAGGGACGAAAGAGTGGGCGAGACAGGTACGGGTGCTGTCTATCTCAGCGGATTCCCGAGCGATGCCACCACGACGCACCGTGTCACCAATGCACTGACGCTGGGTTTCGGCGCCGGATCCAATGGTGCCTACACCGTCCAATCCAACAGCGCCTTGTCGGTTGGTAATGAGTTCTCGATTGGCCGCGAAGGCGTCGGCTCTGTCGCCATCGACACCGGCGGTGTCGTGAATATCGACCAAAATACCTATATAGGCCGACTGGCGGGCAGCAGCGGCAGCGTCCTTGTCGGCGCTCAGGGTTCGTTCAGCACCAGGAACCTCTATCTGGGTGGGAGCGCCGCTGCCGCCGGTGGCTCCGGTTCGGTGACAGTGAATCCCGGCGCAAACCTAAACGTGAGTGGCGACTTAAAAATCTGGAGCAACGGCAGGCTGAACCTGGCCGGCGGCACGCTGACCACGGGTGTGTTCGAAAACTCGGTCAACTTCAATTTCACCGACGGCCTGTTGCGTGTCCTTAACGGTAGCTTTAGCACCCCCGGTAGCTCATTCACCCTTGATGGTACGACGGCCGGTGGCGCGCCGACGCTGCTACTGGATAACAGCACCGCTGCTGTGACCGCAGCGGTGAATGTCGGTCTGAGTAATCAGAGCCAGCTGCGCCTGGCCAACGGCGCGACGTTGACCGACACGTCAGGTTATATCGGTCGTGGCAGCGGCAGCTCGGGCAGGGTGACGGTCGACGGCGCCGGTTCGCGCTGGAGCAACAGCAGTCTGTTTGTCGGCAGCCTGGGCGACGGCGGCCTGACGATCAGCAACGGCGGGCAGGTCACCAACGCCAGCGGCTACCTGGCCAGCGGGTCGGCCGCCTCGGGTAACGTTACTGTCACCGGCGCCGGTTCGCTTTGGGATAACAGCTCGACGCTTTACCTGGGCCATGGGGGCAGAGGTACGGTCAATCTTAGCGACGCGGCGCAGCTCAATAGCAGGAGCGCGTTCGTCGGCAACCAGTCGACCGGTGTCGGTAGTGTTACCGTGGACAACGCACGTTGGGACAGCAGCGCGCTCTATCTGGGCTATAACGGAAGTGCGTCGCTGCAGGCGCTCAACGGTGGGGTGGTCACGGGCTTCACTACCTACTTGGGCCGCTTCACCGGTTCCAGTGGGGCAGTCAATGTGGGTGGCAGTGGATCGCAGCTCGCGGTTGGGAACAGTTTGTACGTCGGCTATGAAGGCGCCGGTACACTAGGGGTCGACAACGGCGGGGCAGTGAGCGCAAGCAATGCTTATCTGGCGTTTAAGCCAGGGGCGACGGCGGACGTATCGCTGAGCGGCGGCAGTTTGAACGTCAGCGGTGGGTTGTATCTGGGCGGCGGGTCATCGGCGGCCGGTGGCACGGCCACGCTGACGGTCAACGCTGGTGCTACGGCAACGGCGGGAACCTCGCTGAAAATCTGGAACGGCGGCACGCTGAACCTGGCCGGTGGCAACGTGACCACCCGTCTGTTTGATAATGCCGGCACCTTCAATTTCAACGACGGTCTGTTGCAGGTCGTCAACGGCAGCTATAACACGCCGGGGAGTACGCTGATTCTCGACGGCGCGGCCGCCGGCGATGCGCCGACGCTGACCCTGGACAACAGCACCGCCTCGTCAACCGGCGCCGCTTATGTGGGCTATGACCGGCAGGCAAACCTCAATCTACGCAACGGCGCTGTGTTGAACAGCACCAGCGGCTTTGTCGCGCTAACTAGTAGTGGTGCGAAGGGCAGCGTCTCCGTCGACGGCGCGGGCTCGGGATGGAACTTGAGCGGCAACCTGTTCGTCGGGCGCAGCGGCAATGGGACCTTAAATGTTGTCAACGGCGGTGCTGTGAGTGCTGCGGACGCCACGCTCGGTCGGCTGGCCGGCTCGGCAGGTACGCTCGCGCTCCGCGGCGCGGGCTCGAAGCTGAGCGCCACCAACCTGTACATCGGGCACGCAGGCATCGGCAGCGCGGTTATCGACGGCGGCAACCTCTCCGCCGATGTCGTTTCTCTGGGGCACGACGCCGGCGCACGCGGCGAGCTCACGGTTTATTCCGGCACTTTGAACAGCGGCACGGATGTGTATCTCGGCGGTAGCGCCGCTGGCGCCGGCGGTACCGGAAGACTGACGCTCAACGGTGGCGACGCTACGGTCGGCGGCCTGGTCAAGCTTTATACGGATGGCCGCCTGGCTATCGACGGCGGCACTTTGACTACCGACAGTTTCGATAGCAGTGCCGGCACACTGGACTTTTACAAAGGTATTCTGACGGTTAATAACGGCAATTTCAACGCCGGGTCTGTGCAGCTCAACCCGTTCCCCGGCGATACGCTCGCCGCGACGTTGGCGCTGCGGGGCGCGACCGGCACGGCGAGTGACCTGCAGCTTTTCGGCCTGTCAACTGTCGATATCACCAATGGCGCCGGCCTGATCAGCGGATCGGCCGGCATCGGTGAAGTCGCCACGTTGGGGCGAGCGCCGTTTCTCATTTATAGGAGTGCTGATGCGGCTGTCCGCGTCGACGGTGTCGGTTCGAGTTGGGACAGCGGGACGTTGTACGTCAGTCGTCGAAATACCCCGGCGACGGCATCGGATACGCTCAGTTCCGGTAGACTCGATGTCACCAACGGCGCCAGGGTTTCCAGCGCGGACGTCTACCTGGGCGACGGACACAAGACCCAAGCAACGGTGCTGGTCGACAATGCCGACTGGACGACCGGCGATATTCGGTTGGGCGCAAGCTCGGGTAGAGCGGATGTACAGGTGAGCAATGGCGGGCTGGTCCGTAGTGCGAACATTTTTTCGACGTCAACGAGTGCCAGCACACTGTCTGTCAGTGGTGCGGCGTCGCGTTGGATCAATAGCGGTGTACTGAGCCTTACCAAGGATGCGCTGAACATCGCAGGGGGCGCGCGTGTATCCAGCCCCACGACCTACTTGGGCCTGGACGGTACGGCGAGTGTCGACGGTAGCGGCTCGCTGTTTTCCAGTGACAATATCTATGTAGGCGGTTCCGCTAGCGCCGCCGGCGGTACCGCCAGCCTGTCGGTGAGCAACGGCGGCGAGGCCAATATCGCGCAAACGCTGAAAATTTGGGACCGCGGCGACGTGAGCCTGTCCGGCGGCAACATCCGGGCGCAGACGGTGGACAACGCCGGCAAACTGCGCCTGCACAATGGCAACCTGTTTGTGACCAACGGCAGCTTTGCTTCGGGTGGTGGAACCACCAGCGGCGGCGTGTTCGACACTGCCAACAGCGCCCTGGTGATCGCCGGTCTGGTGCGGGGCAACAATCCGATACTGACGCTGACTAATACCGTCGCCACGATCAGCGGCGACCTGTATGCGGGAACCTCGGGTGGCGTGGGTCGGATTGTGGCCAGTTCCGGCTCCAGTCTGAGCAGCAATTTCGTCAACCTGGGGTACGACGCTGGCAGCATCGGCACGCTGAGCCTCAGCGGACCGACCACCACCGCCACCAGCGGCGGCTGGACGGTGGGCGACGCCGGCACCGGCAGCCTGAGCGCCAGCGACGGCGC
>JASBSN010000036.1 GCA_030148915.1 Thiogranum sp. | reverse complement strand
CCGGGCGAAAGCAGGCCGATGATATGGGCGGCGCTACCGGCCTCCGCGGCCTGGTCAATAGCCTCGGTCAGGGTGGCGTTGGTGAAAAACGACCCGGTCTTGATAGAGCGGCTGACACGGGTGAATTCCTGGTACACCACGCGCCCGGCGCCCATATTGAGATGCCCGACTTCCGAGTTGCCCATCTGCTCGCCGGGCAACCCGACCGAGGCCCCCGAGGTACGAATGAAACTGTGCGGATAGTCCCGCCAGAGCCGGTCCCAGTTAGGCTTGCGGGCCGCGGCGATAGCATTATCCAGCGTGTTTTCGCTGTAACCCCATCCATCCAGAATAATGAGCGCTACAGGCTTGGGAGGATTTGACATAACTTCAGAAATTTTGTGCAACGTCCGTGATTTAGACAGATTTTAACCGGAAAGGCTCGCCTTCACCACGCCTGCCCGGCCCCGGGGATGATTAAATACCGCTTTCTTCAATGGCGTATTATTGTATAATGTTTTGATTATAAAGGGCAGGACCCCGTTCCAATAAAGAGGCTCTTTTTGAAAAATGTCATAACAGCGCAGGTGGCTTGATGGTGGTTGTTGCAGCAGGTGAGAACAATCTCATTACGCGTGATGAGGACATCGCACGCGCGTCGCGGTCGCTCAAGGCCATGTCGCATCCGCTGCGCCTGAAAATATTGTGCACCCTGGGTGAGCAGGAAGTCAGCGTGCAGGATATCGTCGGGCACGTAGGCACATCGCAGAGCAATATTTCGCAGCATCTGGCGATCTTGCGCGACAAGGGCATCCTGGCTTCGCGCAAGGATGCCAACCGGGTCTACTACCGCGTCAGCGATTCGCGCACCTTGCGTTTGATCGGTATGATGCGCGAAGTCTTCTGTACCCTGGAACACAGCTGAACAACACCCGAAACCAGCCCCTGCTTCTGGAGGAAATCCAGCGTGGATTTCGCCCGTATTATCGAATTTACCGGCAATCATCCGGTCCTTGTCCTGGCCTTTTTCGCCACCCTGGGAGCGCTGCTGTTCAACGAGGCCCGGCGTCGCATCAGTAACACGCCGGCGCTCGGCCCGATGGACGCGACCCGCCTGAGCAACCGCGAAAACGCCGTCTTTCTGGATGTGCGCGAGGACGGCGAGTACAACGGCGGCCATATTCCGCAAGCGATACATATTCCCTACCGGCAGCTCTCCGAGCGCATCACCGAGCTGGGACGCTTCAAGAACACGCCGGTGATCGCCTATTGCCGTACCGGCACGCGCTCGAGCGGTGTCGGCGGTATTTTGAAAAAACACGGCTTTGAAAGCGTGTACAATCTCGGCGGGGGTATCACCGCATGGCAGAGCGCCAATCTGCCTGTGACAAAAAAATAGCCGTGACGAAAAGCGCCAGGGCTGGCACCCTTATCACCGATCGACAATAGCCACCAACCTGTAAAATTCGGATGTGTTATGAGCGAAAATGCTGCACCAGGCGTAGCGGGGGACACTCAGACCAAGTTTTCCATCCTGCGTATCTATATGAAGGATGTGTCTTTTGAGACACCCAACTCTCCGGCGATTTTCAAAGACGACTATACCCCGGAGGTGAAGCTGGAACTGAACACCGGCGTCAACCAAATCGAGCCCTCCGTTTTCGAAATCGTGCTGACCATCACCGTCACTTCACAGCTCGGTGAAAAGGTCGCTTTCCTGGCCGAAGTGCAACAAGCCGGCCTGTTTCATATCGAAGGCTTCGACGACGAGCAGATGCAATCGATGGTCGGCGCTTACTGTCCGCACAACCTCTATCCCTACGCCCGCGAAGCGATCTCGGATCTGGTCGCCAAGGGCGGCTTCCCGCAATTGCTCCTGGCGCCGCTAAATTTCGAACAGATTCACAGGAACAACCTGCAGGCGCCGCAGTCGGCCTAGCAGTCAGGGCTTGTGCAACCGTGAGCACGCACTACGCCTGGCGCCCGGGAAACAACACGTGAAACCGATACAAGTCGCCGTGCTCGGGGCCGGATCGTGGGGCACGGCGCTGGCCATGTTGCTCGCCAGAAACGGCCATGCGGTGCGTCTGTGGGACCGCGATGCCGAGCACGTTCAGTCCCTTCTGCGCCAGGGCGAGAATCGGCGCTATCTGCCGGGTATCGGCTTACCTGAGCGCCTGCAACCGGAAGGCGATCTGGCCCTCGCCCTGCGTGGCGCTCAGTATGTATTGATGGTGGTGCCAAGCGTGGGATTTCGCGCCGTGCTGCAAAATGTGCGCGCTCAGCTCGGCGCAACCTTTAACCTGATATGGGCGAGTAAGGGGCTTGAGCCCGGCAGCGGCAAGTTCCTGCACCAGATCGTCGACGAGGAACTGGCCGAGCACCACGCGGTTGCCGCCTTGTCCGGCCCGAGCTTTGCCACCGAAGTCGCGCGCGGCCTGCCCACCGCCGTCACCGTGGCCTCGAAACACACCGCTTACGCCGGGGCCGTCGCCGAGCTGTTTCACTGCGACCGATTCCGCGCCTATACCTGCACAGACCTCGTCGGCGTCGAGCTTGGCGGTTCGATCAAGAATGTGCTGGCGATTGCCGCCGGTATTTCCGACGGCCTGGGCTACGGCGCCAACGCCCGCGCCGCATTGATTACCCGCGGGCTGGCCGAAATCATGCGCCTTGGCACCCATCTGGGCGGCCGCCGGGAAACCTTCATGGGGCTGGCCGGCGTTGGCGATCTGGTGCTGACCTGTACCGACGACCAGTCGCGTAACCGCCGGCTCGGTCTGGCCTTGGGACGCGGCATCGCACTGGAGCAGGCGGTCAGTGAGATCGGCCAAGCCATAGAGGGCCTGCATACCGCCAAAGCGCTCGACGCGCTGGCGGTGACCAACGGCATCGACATGCCCATCACCGGCCAGGTCAAGCGCGTACTGTTCGACGCCAAGCCCGCCGCCACGGCGGTCGAAAACCTGCTCACTCGCGAACCCAAGGCGGAAGCCTTGTAGCGCGCCCGGGCCGCCCGGATTGATTCATGCGCCGTCGCGAAATCGCTGTTGTCGCCAGGCCTCATAGACCAGCACGGCGACGGCGTTGGACAGATTCAGACTGCGGCTTTGAGGCACCATCGGCAAACGCACGATCTGTCCGCTGCCGAGCGAATCCAGAACCTGCTGCGGCAGACCGCGCGTTTCAGGACCGAACAACAGGGCATCACCCGGCGCATAGGCAATGTCACTGTAACTGCGCCCACCGCGGGTGGACACCGCCCAGGTGCGAGTCGGCCGCACCGCCTCGACAAACCGCGCCAACGAGTCGTGGAGCGCCACTTCGGCCCACTCCCGGTAGTCCAGCCCGGCACGGCGCAAGCGCGCGTCGTCCATCGCAAAGCCCAGCGGCCTGATAAGGTGCAGGTGATTGCCGGTATTGGCGCACAGGCGGATAACGTTGCCGGTATTGGGTGGTATCTCCGGCTGATAGAGGACAATATGAAACATACCGGCAGTGTATCGCGCGGCGCCGACGGGGCCCACCAGGGCGCCTGCCCACAGCGCTTTTCTTTCGTCCGGGCTTGAGGTCAAATACACAGCCAATGAGCACTTCCAACAGCTCCCTGTCAGTCGATTTCTGTGGCCTGCAACTGAGCTCGCCGCTGGTTCTGCTGTCCGGCTGTGTCGGTTTCGGTGAGGAATATACGCGCGTAAAGGGCTTTTCCAACCGCGATGTGGGCGCCATCTGCCTCAAAGGCACCACCCTTGAGCCGCGTTTGGGCAATCCACCGCACCGCGTGTACGAAACACCGGCGGGCATGTTGAACGCCATTGGCCTGCAGAACCCCGGCGTGGAACATGTGGTCGGCACGGTTCTTCCCGAACTGGACTTTGCGGAAACGCGCTTTATCGCCAACGTGTCCGGCTCGACCGTCGAGGAGTACCACGAGGTCACGCGGCGCTTCGACGACTCTCCGATCGACGCCATCGAAATCAATATTTCCTGCCCCAACGTCAAAGAGGGCGGCGTCGCCTTCGGCAACGACCCGGACATGTCGGCGCGGGTGGTGGCGGCTTGTCGCAGCGCCACGCGCAAGCCGCTGATCACCAAGCTGTCGCCCAATCAGACTGATATCGCCGAAAACGCACGCCGCTGTATTGAGGCCGGAAGCGACGCCTTCGCGGTCATCAACACCCTGATGGGAATGGCGGTCGATATCGAAACGCGCCGGCCGGTGATCGGCAATAATCAGGCGGGCCTCTCGGGACCCGCCATCAAGCCCATCGCGCTGCTCAAAGTTCACCAGGTGCACCAAGTGTGCAAGGCGCATGGCATTCCCATCATCGGCCAAGGCGGCGTGACCACGGCCGAGGATGCCATCGAGTTCCTGCTCGCCGGTGCCTCGACGGTAGGAGTGGGCACCGCCCTATTTTATGACCCCCTGGTATGCCGGACCCTCAATGCCGGCATCCTCGCCTATCTGAACCGGCACGGCCTGCAGAATCCTGCGGCGCTCACCGGTACCCTGGACTTGAACGGCCCCTCCACCTGCTGACGCTCCCCGGAGCCATGCCCTGGGGCATGGCTTGCTAGTTGCCGGATTAGCTTCACCCCCCGCCAGAAACGGGTTTTTTACGCGTATAAACGCCACTTCGGCTAGTCCAGGCGCCAATTGGCGCGGCCCGCCAAACAGTCGCTTGTAATATAAACAATCGAAGTTTTTCGTTTTTTTAACAAGCTCAAGATTCTATAACCGTCTGACGATACAGGACTAGGCCCGCGCAAGCCGCGAGCCCTAATTCTGGGGGACAGACAGATGAATAAAAATGGCGGTTTTACTCTGATCGAACTGGTCGCGGTGCTGGTCATCGTGGCGCTGTTGGGTGCGATGGCGGTGCCGCGCTTTGTCAATGTGTCCAACGACGCACTGACGGCTGCACAAAACGGCTCTGTCACCGCAGTACGCACCGGGCACGCCATGGCGATCGCTAAATTGAAGACCCTGCCGAAACTCGACCAACTGATCACCTATATCGGCGGAAAGAATGTCGCCACCAATAGCGCCGGCAAGGGTATAGACGTTGTCATCAACAATGTTACCTACACGGTCGGAACCTATTCAGACACTATCTGCAGCGTACCGACTGCTGCAACCACCGACCTGGTCGGTTGTGTCGGTGATATTCTGTAACCGAGCACCGACAGTCGCGCCATCTGGGGTGGGCCGATGCGCTAGCGACCCACCTCCATCTCCAGCTCCTTAATCTTTCTCGTCAACGTATTTCTGCCCCAGCCGAGCAACCGTGCGGCGTCCTGACGGCGCCCGCCTGTACGCGCCAACGCCGATTCAATCATAATGCG
>JASBSN010000033.1 GCA_030148915.1 Thiogranum sp. | reverse complement strand
TTGTCGCGACTGGTTGACGTTGCAGTTGAATCACTCGCTGGCACGCACCGATCTGGCGGTGGTCTCGCGCCTGTATCGGGGGTGCGAGCGCAACGACCGCGCTGCGCTGGCGTACTGGAACGACTATCTGCTCGCCTGCCGGGAAACGCGGGAACTGCGATTGACCGATACGGCCATGGGCCAGGCGCTGGCGCGTCTGCTGGTCGGGCTCGGCCAAGCCGCGCCGGATACCGAGGAGACTGCCTTCGCCACCGCCTTCTGTTGCGCCGCGCGGCAGTGGCGGATCGAGTCGCGCGCCTGCGCTCTGGCCTATGCCTGGGCCTGGCTGGACAACCAGGTGGCGGCGGCGACCAAACTGGTGCCGCTGGGGCAGACCCAGGCGCAGCTGCTGCTCGGGAATCTGCAAGCGACCGTGCCCGCGGCGCTGACCCTGGCCGCCTCGCTTGGCGACGAGGACATTGGAGCGAGCCTGCCGGCGGTGGCGTTGGCGAGCAGCCGACACGAAACCCAATACACCCGTTTATTCAGATCCTGAGGAAAGAGGCCATCATGACTACCGTTTCCAAGCAACAGACCTTGCGCGTCGGCGTCGGTGGACCGGTGGGGTCCGGCAAGACCGCCCTGCTGCGGGCGCTGTGTCTGCAATTGCGCCAGCACTACGCGATCGCCGTGGTCACCAATGACATCTACACCCGTGAGGACGCGGACTTTCTCACCCGGCACGAAGTCTTGCCCGCCGAGCGCATCGTCGGCGTGGAAACGGGCGGATGCCCGCATACCGCGATTCGCGAAGACGCCTCGATGAACCTGGCGGCGGTGGACGAATTACAGCGCCGGCTCGGCGCCCTCGATATCGTGTTCGTGGAAAGCGGGGGCGATAACCTCAGCGCCACCTTCAGTCCGGAGCTGTCGGATCTGACGCTCTATGTCATTGATGTCGCCGCCGGCGACAAGATCCCGCGTAAGGGTGGTCCGGGTATCTGTAAATCGGATCTGTTGATCATCAACAAGACCGATCTGGCGCCGCTGGTGGGCGCCTCGTTGGAGGTGATGGAGCGTGACGCCGGACGTATGCGTGGCTCCAGACCTTATGTTTTCACCAACCTCAAATCGGGCGAGGGCGTGGGCCAGGTGATCCACTTCATCGTCGACGAGGGGATGTTGCAACGGCCGTCGCCGGATGAGATTCGCTCGGCTGGCTGATAACCCAAAAGGAGATGATCTTGAAAAGCAAAAACTTGTTACGTCGCGTCTGTCTGTGGGGCGGGTTGTTTCCCTTGCCCTTATATGCCCATCCGGGGCCTGAGGGCGAAAACGCGGCCGTGCACGTGCTGTACCATGCCCTGCAGATCGCAGCTCCCGCCCTGCTGTTGGGGCTGGTGGCGATAGCGTTGTTGCGTTACCGCCGCTTGCGCATGCGACAGAGAAGATCGGTTTAACCCAGTACGCGAATGGCAATGCCGGCGGCGCTGGTGCGGTTCTCGACGCCGAGTTTGGGGAAGATCTGCTCCAGGTGTTTGTTTACGGTACGCACGCCCATGCCGAGGATCTGCGAGATGTCTTTGTTGGTCTTGCCATTGGCGATCCAGTACAACACCTGCGACTCGCGTGCGGTCAGGTTCAGCGCCCGGCGCAAGCGTTGCTCGCCGGATAACGTTTCGGCGCCGACTTTCAACAGATATTCGCCGTTCGGCTGTTTGTCGACCAGCGCGATATCCAGTTGCACCTCGGAATCGCGCAGAGGGAAGGCTTGACCGGTGACCGGCGCGGCCGCCAGCCAGCATCGCAGCTGCGGCGCCAGCACCGTCGTCAACCAGGGTTGGTCGGCCTTGACCTTGGCGAACAGGGCGTAGCTCTGGGGGGTGGCCCACAGCAGCTGCCCCATGGCATCGACGGTGAAGATGTGTTGCCCCACGCTGTCGAGCGCTTGCTGGGCACTGTGGGTAAGTTGGGCATTTTTCAGGTGGATTTTCATGCGGGCCAGCAATTCACTCGGGTTCACCGGCTTGATCAGATAATCCACACAGCCCATTCCGAGTCCCTTGAGAACGCTCTGTTCGTCGTCCAGGCCAGTCATGAAGATGATCGGGATGGACGACAACTGAGGATCGGCTTTGAGATGGCGACAGGTCTCGAAGCCGTCCATGTGCGGCATCACGGCGTCCAGCAGAACCATGTCCGGTCTGATCTTGCGGGCGATGGTGAGGGCCTGGCGACCTTCAAGGGCGATGAGGGTATCGACACCGGCGCGCTCCAGCGTGTCGTTGATCAGGCTGAGGGAATCCGGCGCGTCGTCGACGACCAGCACGGTAGGAGAGGCATTATTCATTTTTAGCTGGTCCCGGTTGCAAGAATTTCACCAATTGTTTGTAGCGGAAATCCGCGACGAAATGGTCGACGGTTTGCAGCTGACCGGTCGAGAGCAGACCGGAGGCACGAACTTCCGCCAGGGTCGCTTTTACACCTTTGCAAAAACCGTTGTCCGCATAGCTTACCAGTTCCCGAATGAGCCTATGGTCGGGAATCTCAAGGGGGGCCTCTTCGCTCCCGATGGGCGTGGCGCGTGCGATTGACGGCGGGCGCCCGGCGCGGCTCGTGTCGTATATCCACTCCACGTCGAGCAATTCGCTGAGAGTTTCCAGCAATTGGCGGTGGCTGATCGGTTTGACCAGATAGGCGTCGTGCGCTAGCGCGCCGTCGGTACCGCGATGCCACTCCTGGGCGTCGGCCGATATCATCACGATGGGCTGTTTCAGACCTTTGTCGCGCAACACGCGCGCCAGCGCAAGACCGTCCATGCCTCGCATGGACACGTCCAGCAGAAACAGATCGGGCACGGTATGCGCGACAGCCGCCAGACAGTCCTCGGCGTTGTTCGCCTCGCGCGTCAAAAACCCCAGCGGCATGAGCAGATCGGAGAGTAGTCCGCGGTGAATGGGCTCGTCATCCACGATCATCGCCGTGACAGGTCGCCCCCGATAACCGATGATGGGCAACTGGGTCTGGTCCACGTCCTCCGGGGTATCGTCGCGCGATAACAGCAGTGTCACTTTGAAGCTGCTACCTTCGCCGGGCGTGCTCTGTATCCGGAGTTCGCCTCCGAGGATCTCCGTGAGCAGGCGCACGATCGTGAGTCCCAGACCGGTGCCGGCCACGTGTGGAACCTGCTCGTTACGTACCCGCTCGAACGGATCGAGGATGCGTTGGATATCTCCGGCATCGATGCCCACGCCGGTATCGCGCACCCAGAACTCGGCGACCTGATTGCGGTAGTTGATTTCCAGTTCGACGTACCCCTCGACGGTGTACTTGAGCGCGTTCGACAACAGGTTGATCAGAATCTGTCGCAGGCGTTTTTCGTCGCTGATCACATGGCGCGGAAGATAAGCCGGCCGTCGGTAGCGAAACTCAATGCCCTTTGCCTCTGCCTGACGGGAGAACATTTCCACCAACTGGTCGATCAGATCGGTGAAACGCAGCCGGTTGCGATAGATATCCAGCCGCCCGGCTTCTATTTTCGAGATATCCAGCAGCCCTTCGATCAAATCGGTAAGGTATTCGCCGTTGCGCCGCATAATGCGCAGGCCCTTGAGGCACTCGGGGTCGAGATCGCCGCGTTGCGAAAGCAGCTGCGCATAGCCGAGAATCGATTGCAAGGGTGTACGCAGTTCGTGGCTGATACCGGTGAGATAACGGGTCTTGGCGTTGTTGGCGCGCTCGGCGAGCTCCTTCGCCTCCTGCAGTGACTGATCGGTGATCTGGTGAGCCTCGATTTCCGCGATCAGCCGCTGGGTCTGGCGGGTGGATTCCTGCTGGGCCACCTCGCGGCTTTCGCGGGCGAGCAGGAACAACCAGGAGATGACGCCGAAGACGATCATCAAGGTGAAGAACAACGTCCAGATGGTTTTCTGCAGCATCTCCATCTGCGCGTCGTTGGCTGGCGTCATGTGAAAGTAGACCAGCGACAGCAAGCCCGCCGTGAGCAGGTTGATGGTGATGAAAATCGCGAGAAAATGGCCGACGCGGGAATCGATAAGTGTGCTGTAGCTATCGGGCAGAAAGACGCTCAGCAGTTCTCGCATTTGCTGCGAGAAGCGTGCGGAGCGTTTGCAACTGTCCAGGCAGCGGGCATCCAGCGTGCAGCACAATGAACAGATAGGTCCTTGATAGGCTGGACAGTGGCTCATATCGGGTAACTCGAATTCGGTTTCACAAATACAGCACGTCATCGAAGCGTTGTCGCCGGTGTGCGCGCAGCCGCTGCTCAGCTCGGGCGAGGTGCGGGCGATATAGAAGCGGCTGCGGGTCAGCAGCGCGATCAGCGGCACCAGGATAAAACACAGTCCCAGACTGATGAAGTGCGCCAGATTGGCGGCGACCGGGCCGAAATGCCCGAGATAGCTGAGAATGCCGGCCATCGAGGCAATGATCATGGAGCCGGTGCCGACCGGATTGACATCATAGAGGTGAGCGCGTTTGAATTCGCCGTGCGCCGGGCTCAGCCCGAGGCGTTTGTTGATCATCAGGTCGGCCGATAACGAAGCCAGCCAGCTCAGCGCGACGATGGCGAACACACCCAGGATCGATTCCAGCGCCCGATAGATACCCAGCTCCATGAGCAACAGCGCGATGATAACATTGAAGATCAGCCATACCACCCGCCCGGGGTGACTGTGGGTGAGGCGCGAGAAGAAATTCGACCAGGCGATCGAGCCCGCGTAGGCGTTGGTGACATTAATCTTCATCTGCGAAACGATCACCATTACCCCGGCCAACAACAGAGAAAAGGTGGGCGACTGGGTAAGCAGCGTGAACGCCGATTGATACATCCGGGTGGGGTCGGTGGCCTGTTCAAAACTCGCCCCGCTGGTGATCGCGAGGTAGGCCAGGAATGAGCCCAACAGCATCTTGACGAGGCCCATGAGGATCCAGCCCGGTCCGGCAAGGATCAGCCAGAACCACCATTGGCGGGCGTTTTTCTCGGTTTTCTCGGGCATGAAACGCAGATAATCCACCTGCTCGCCGATCTGGGCGATCAGGGCGAAGAAGATCGATGTTGCGGCGCCGAAAAGACCCAGGTTGATCGTCGCCGCTTGCGGCATTTCGGCAGGAACGTAGCCGATCCAATCGTCGATCCGTCGAAATTCGATGGCGAAGACGATCGCCAACGCGCTGATCTGCACCAGCAGCCAGAAACTCTGTGTGCCGACCTGGAATTTGCTGATTGCCGAAATGCCGTGGGTGACGATGGGCACTACCGCCAGCGCGCTGATCACGTAACCCAGGGCGAGGGGAATGCCCAGCATGGCTTGCAGCGCGGAGGCCAGTATAGCCGCCTCGATGGCGAAGAAAATAAAGGTGAAAGAGGCGTAGATCAGCGAAGTGATGGTCGATCCCAGATAGCCGAAACCCGCGCTGCGGGTCAGCAGATCGATGTCCAGCCCATAGCGGGCGGCATAGTAGCAGATGGGGAAGCCGGTGATGACGATGACCACGGCGACGGTCAGCATCGCCCACAGGGTATTGACGAAGCCGTATTGCAGGGTCACCGCCGCAGCAATTGCCTCCAAAGCCATGAACGCGGTGGCGCCCAACGCGGTTTTGGCCACCTGACCGATGCTCCACCGGCGCGAGCTCCGGGCGGTGAAGCGCAGGGCATAGTCTTCCAGCGTCTGGTTGCCGACCCATTTGTTGTATTGCCGGCGAACGCGAAAGATGTTCTGGCTGGCACGCATGAGATTTT
>JASBSN010000028.1 GCA_030148915.1 Thiogranum sp. | reverse complement strand
CCTAGGGCGCCTGCCCGCGCCAGGGTGCCGGCCTGCGCGCGGCGGGGATGACAAACGTTAATCAGAGCGCTGTAATTGATGGCACTTAAAGAAGAGCTAGAGTCCAGCGGCAACTGGTTGTTCCGCCGGCGAGGCTATCTGCCGCTGGCAGTCATCGGCCTGTATGTGTGGGCGTTGCGCGATTATCAGTATCCTCTGCATAGCGAAAGACTCGATCATATGCTGGAGATCGTCTGCGTGCTCATCAGTTTTTTAGGGATGGGCATTCGCGTATTGACGATCGCGCATACGCCCAAGGGCACTTCCGGGCGCAATACGCGGCAACAAGTCGCAGACACGCTTAATACGACCGGCCTGTACTCGGTAGTGCGCAATCCTCTGTACCTGGGAAATTTCTTTGTCGGCTTGGGCGTGGCGCTGTTTGCGCACCTGTGGAGCGTGCTGCTGATCTACGTTCTGCTGTTCTGGCTGTATTATGAACGCATTATTTTCGCCGAAGAGGCGTTTCTGAGAGATAAGCTCGGTGACGAATTTTTGCACTGGGCGAAGCGGACGCCGGCCTTTGTGCCTAAGCTCGGGCTGTATCGAAAGGCGGCTTTGCCGTTCTCGCTGAAAAATGTGCTGCGACGCGAATACAATGGCTTTTTCGCCATTATTGTGGTGATGTTCCTGCTCGATAACGTCGGCGAGTGGTTCGCTGAAGGCGTATGGGATGTCGATTTCTGGTGGCTGGTGTTTTTGGGTGTGGGCCTGGTTATCTGGCTGACGTTGCGCACGCTCAAAAAACATACCGCATTGCTTGACGTCGAAGGGCGCTAATGCCGTTGCGGTTTTAGCGGATTGCCGCTAAGACAATTGAATTGGTGGAGGCGGCGGGAATCGAACCCGCGTGCGCAAGTACTCCGCCATCGGCTCTACATGCTTATCCGCGTCTTTGAGTTTAGCTGGCGGCTACCCGACGTGCAGGGAAAGCTGCCGTGGGAACCAGCCTGGAGGGTCGTGCTGCTAGATGGGGCTTGAAAAAGAGCGGGAAGACATTATTGCCCTGATATCTTCGTCAACGGTGTTGAGCACCGCTGGAAAAGACATTTCCAGTAATTTGTGAGCCTTCTGCGTATCTGTCGTATCCTCTTCGGCCCCGATAGAAATGGCGACTACCGAGACCGGAAGATTTCCGCCCTCGAGAGTCGTGCATAATTGGAGCGCCTGTTTAAGATCGAACCCGTGGCTGCTGGATGGCCGGTGTTTCGACTCAAGATCTTTCACGGCAAGACGCCTGACGCGGCCCAAGGGATCGCTGGAACAGTAGGCATCAAGCACAATCAGCGCCCGTGCCGGAGCGTATCGAGCGGCGAGAAGCGCCGGCGACCGGCATATCGCCGTGGCGACGAAATTGTCGGGATAGCGGTGTTTGAAACCGATCGCTTCAAGTCGATGGATAGTCAGAAAACCGATCCGGTCTGTCCCGCTATCCGACCCCATGGCTAACACACGTATGGGTAACGTTCTACGACGGGGCACGGTAATTCCTCCAACAAGAACAGGCTTCTTAGTGTCTGTCTATTTTGAGCCTCAGAAAATGGGTGGCGCAGGAGATACAGGGGTCGTAGTTGCGAATAACTGTTTCTGCCCTGAGGCGCAGCACCGCTTCGGCTTGGTCGAGCCCAGCATTCTGGAGGGATGCAGCGATATCCTGCTCGATTCGCGCCTGATTCTGGCTGGTGGGTGGCACGATGCGCGCACTGATGATGCGTCCGTTACTATCCGTTTCGTACTTGTGCCAGAGTAGGCCGCGCGGCGCCTCTGTGCAGCCATATCCGATACCGGCCCTCGGTTTCACATCGCGATATGGCGCCTCGGGTAGGCTATAGTGCTGTAGCAGCCTGATAGCTTCGAGCATGGCAAAATGAATTTCTACAGCTCGCGCTACGATGCTGTGAAACATGTTTTTGCTGGGAAATCTGATGGCGGTGCTTCGCAATATCGAAAGCGTGGCTTCTGGGAGTAGTTCATGGTTCAGATTCAGGCGGGCCAATGGACCCACCAGGTAAGGCCTGTCATCCAGACTCGAATGTAACGCGGTTGAGTGTGGCACTTGGAATTCCGTAAATTTTTGCTCGTAGTCTTCGATGGCCAGGTCCAGCCCGTGATCTGACATCAGGCGGCTCTGCATGATGGGATATTCAGCGTCATGCCGTAGTGAAACGCTGCAAAAATTCTGCTGCTCATCGGCAAGATCCAGTGACGCCACCCAGGAAATCAGCGCAGCGGCGTCCGGCAATGCCCGTTCAAGATCGGAGACCAGCTCCGCAACTCTTGCCTGATCGGGAGCGCGATAAAAGCCGCCGACCCGCGCGCCGACCGGGTGCACGGATCGTGCCCCGAACAGCCGGATCAAGTCGTTACCGAGGGATTGTAATTTCAATCCGCGGCGTACCTCATCCGGATAGGCACCCGCCATTTCCGGCGCACTGTTGAAGCCAAGGAAATCCGGTGCCGCCAGCAAATGGATATGCAGCGCATGGCTCTGAATCCACTCTCCGCAGTAAAAAACCCGACGCATGGCATGTACCCAGGGGTCGGGTTGCACATTGAAAATCTGTTCCAGGGCGTTGACAGCACTCATCTGATAGGCCACCGGGCAGATACCGCAGATACGCGCGACTATGTCCGGTACTTCCTGGTATTCGCGGCCCTCGAGCAGTTTTTCGAACAACCGGGGAGGTTCGAAAATGCGCAGGTTCAAGGTCTCGATCCGGTTATTGCTGATTACCAGATCCAGTGCACCTTCACCTTCAACCCGTGCCAGCAGGGGAACTTTGATGCGGATTTCCCGCTTCTCAGTCATTCTTTCCTGTACCCATAGATCCGGCTGACGCGAATACGGGGTCGGCGCCATTGAAGGACACAAATCGATGCCTGACCTGATTCTGATTCAAACGCAGTAAATGGAATCTGCCTCCAAGGGATGCGGTATTAGCATTTTCAGCAGACCCGTAGCACCCGTAACAATCCCGTCCCACCCCAGGACACAGCGCACCGCAGCCGGCTCGAGTAACCGGCCCCATACAAGGTAAGCCGCGCGCTACCATGGCACAGACCTCGTGCTGGCGTTTGCATTCCATGCAGACCTTATCCTGTTCATTAACCGGCGTAACGCCGTTTAGCAAAGACCGTAAAACAGCCGTGATCTGGCGCGTATTGACCGGGCAGCCACGGAGTTCGAAATCGACTGCTATTTGTTCGTGGATGGGCATTACCTGATCGAGCGAAGAGATGTATTGCGGTGTTGCGTAAACCGATTGTATCCAGTCGTCCTGCTGGGCGACATTTCGTAACGCCTGCAAGCCACCGGCGGTTGCACAGGCGCCAATTGTTGTTACATAGCGACTCTTCTCACGAATTTTTTTTATTCGATGGATATCCTCGGGTGTGGACAGACTGCCTTCGACGAAACTGATGTCGACGCTTGCCTCCCTATTGAGCGGGCCCGCTTCAGCAAAGTGAATGATGTCGACCTGATCAAACAGTGCCAACAAGTCTTCGCCCATATTCAGAAAAGCAAGCTGGCAGCCGTCGCAGGAGCTGAACTTATGTACAGCGACTTTTGCTTTCGTAGCAGACATTAGAAACCCTTCACGCCAAAAAGATGCCGGATACCGGCATACGAAAATACCGGGCCATCCTTGCAGATAAACTTGTCACCATACTGGCAATGTCCGCATTGTCCCAGCGCACACTGCATGTTGCGCTCCATACTGATCCAGATACGGTCTGGCGCAAGACCTTCCTCTGTCAGTCTTTTCACGCAGGCACGAATCATCGGTTCGGGCCCACACAGGAATGCCACGCTGTTTTCAGTCGGCAGGTGTGCCTGGTCGAAAAGTTCCGTAACCGGGCCCACCACGCCATTCCATTGTTTCCCACCCATATCCGCCGCAAGCAATACCTGAGTGTCGGGGTGTTTCCCCCAAGCCTCGTAGCGTTCCCGCCAGATCAGGTCATCGCTGTGCTTGACACCCTGCATAATAATCAGTCGCCCATACTCACTGCGGCGATTAATCACATAGTCGATGACCGGTACGACCGGTGCGCAGCCCAGGCCGCCGGTAATGACAATCACACTCTTGGCACGGGCATCCTGCAGTGGCCAGCCACGACCGAAGGGCCCGCGCAGTCCGATTCGGTCGCCCACCTCGAGTCGGGCGAGACCATGCGATACACGTCCAACAGCCCGAATGGTATGGGTCAGGGTGTCGGAGGATGCAGGATCCGAACTGATGGAGATGGGTATTTCCCCGACACCATACAAATACAGCATATTGAACTGACCGGGCTGGAACTCAAATTCATTTGCGTATGCGGGATCGGTGAGACGTACAGTGAGCGATACAATGGTGCGCGAGTCCTGCTCACGGGCGATAATTTGCGCTTCGGCGGGACAATGAGCGCTTGTATTCATGTTTCGGCGCTCACGATGGCGGTAACTTCTTCGGTAATATCGATACCGACAGGGCACCAACTGATGCAACGTCCGCACCCGACACAGCCGGATCGGCCATATTGGCTGTGCCAGCTACCGAGCTTATGCGTCAGCCACTGACGATAACGCAATTTCGTATCCGCACGAATCGTTAAGCCGTGGATATAGCTGTGCCCCTGCGTAAAACAGGAATCCCATTCACGGACATGTTCTGACCGGGTGAAATCCAGCGTGCCGGTATCCTGTTCACTGTAACAAAAACAGGTAGGACAGACGGAGGTGCAGTTTGCGCAGGACAGGCAGCGTTGCGCGACGGTCCGCCAACGTGGATGTTCGAGATTTTCGAACAGCGCCTGTTCGAGGTTTCTCGAAGGTAAGCGCCGTGTCTGGCATTCACGTGCTCGCTGGTTCTGGCGCGAAATGGCTTCTGCTTGTTCGGGTGCAACGGGATCTACAGGCAGTGTTTCCAGTATCTTCTCACCGGCCTCTGTGCCGGCACGGATAACGAACCCGTCATCCAGTTCATCGAGGAGCAAATCAAAACCATCCTGCGCGGTTGGCCCGTCTCCGGTAGACGCACAGAAACAGGTGTCGGAAGGGTGCGTGCAATTCACTGCGACAAGGAACAACGATGCGCGCCGCGTCTGATAGTGCGAATCCCTATTATGGTTGTTCAGGAAATGCTTGTCTTGTAAAGCGAGTGCGGCGAGGTCGCACGACCTTACACCGATAATCGCGACCGGGTCGGGCTCTGCGGCCGACTCAGTAAAAGTCATCTGGCCGTTGGTGTCTCTGCGGACGCTCCACAGGGTCTCTCGTGATTTGAATACGAGCGGTTTTAGCCCTTGCGGACCGTTTGACCAGCCAAAGTTGCGCGCTGAATCTGTGATTTCGACGCGGTAGCTGCCCGGCGCTTGGTGTATTGAAATACCAGTGGATAAGGTATCTTGGGATGGCAATTCCTTGTAGACAATTGCGCCGTCACATACCTTTGGCGCCAGACAACGATAACCACCGTCGCTGAGGGCAGTGAGTAATTCACTGAAATTATTGCGAGGCAAGAAATTTCTGAGCGGACTATGCACAGTTATCCTTGTACGAAACCGAACTAGGATCAGCGGGTTAGTTAGTCTCCGCTGGTCTAGTGGGTTTCTGTATTGGTGGAGGCGGCGGGAATCGAACCCGCGTCCGCAAGTACTCCGCCATCGGCTCTACATGCTTATCCGCGTCTTTGAGTTTAGCTGGCGGCTACCCGACGGGCAGGGAAAACCGACAGCGATTCCGGTTAGGTTTTAGCGCATCTGCCCCGGAAGAGCGGTCCGCGCGATCCTGTATGGGATGACTCCGGTGATCCGGGCGTACAGGCACACGCCGGGCCGAAGGCTTTACACCGGTTTTTAAGCGGCTAAAGCGTAGTTGTCGTCGTTGGCAACTATAGGTTTTACAGCTGGATTTACGAGGTCATCTGTCCCTCGGCATGCACCTCAGGTTTTGCCACCCACGTCGAAGCCAGGTCGCCCCCAAGTTTTACCGAATCTATGATAGCAGAAACGGCCGAAAGTTTCCCGCGCCGGGCCTCAGCCGTGCTTGAGAATCCGCTGCTTGTCGCGCTGCCAGTCGCGGTCTTTGAGGGTCGCGCGCTTGTCGTGTTCTTTTTTACCCTTGGCCAGGGCGATCTCCAGCTTGGCGCGGCCCTTGCTCCAGAACATGGCCGTGGGGATCAGCGAATAGCCCTTGCGATCTACGGCGCCAATGAGCTTATCGATCTCCTCGCGGTGCAGCAGCAGCTTGCGCGTGCGCGACGGGTCGGGCTGGATGTGGGTCGAGGCGGTGGGCAAGGGGCTGATCCGCGCGCCGAGCAGATAAGCCTCACCGCTTTTGAGCAGAATATAGCTGTCGACCAGCTGTATTTTCCCGGCCCGAAGGCTTTTCACTTCCCAGCCCTCGAGCGCCAGACCGGCCTGCAGGCGGTCTTCCAGCGAATACTCGAAACGCGCCTTTTTGTTCAGCGCAATGGTGCTGCTGGTGCGCCCGGTGTTCTTTTTGCTGTTGGATTTTGCCATCACCCCATTATACCCATGTCCCGCGGAACTTGAGCCTTTTCGCTATATTGCGGACAATCCCCGGCAATGTTCCATCACCGGGGTCGGCATGACGCGAGCAAAACAGTCCATTCACGGTAGCTGGTCGAGCCGCCTGGCGTTCGTGCTGGCGGCTACCGGGTCGGCGGTCGGCCTGGGCAATATCTGGAAATTTCCCTATATTGCGGGCGAACACGGGGGGGGCGCCTTCGTCCTGGTGTACCTGGCGTGTATCGCGGTGATCGGTATCCCCATTATGATGGCGGAAGTCATGCTCGGGCGCCGCGGCCGGCAGAGCCCGATCAACAGCATGCGCACCCTGGCCGCCGAGGCGGGTGCGAGTCGCTACTGGAGTTGGCTGGGCTGGGCCGGCGTGCTGGCCGGATTCCTGATTCTTTCCTATTACAGTGTCATCGCCGGTTGGGCGCTGGCCTATGCCTTCCGGGCCGTCGGCGGCACCTTCACCGGGGCGACGGCCGATGGTGTCGCCAGTATCTTCGAGCGGCTCACCGGGGACCCGGAGCGGCTGATGGGCTGGCACACACTGTTCATGGTCATGACCATGATCGTGGTGGCCCGCGGAGTCCGCGGCGGCCTGGAGCGGGCGGTGAAATTTCTGGTGCCGTCGCTGTTTGTGCTGTTACTGCTGCTTGATGGGTATGCCATGGCCAGCGGCGCGTTCGACCAGGGGCTGGCGTTTCTGTTTCGCGCCGATTTCGCCAAAATCGACGCCAACGGCGTACTGATTGCCATGGGCCACGCCTTTTTCACCCTCAGCTTGGGGATGGGCGCGATCATGGTCTACGGATCCTATCTACCGGCGCGTGCCTCGATAGCCAAAAGCACCATCACCATCGCGCTGCTGGATACCCTGGTGGCGTTGCTCGCCGGCATGGCGATATTTCCCATTGTATTCGTCAACGGCATGGAACCGGGTGCCGGTCCCGGGCTGATTTTTCAGACGCTGCCGATCGCCTTTGGCCATATGCCCGGCGGCCAAGTGTTCGGTACTCTGTTCTTTGTGCTACTGGTGTTTGCCGCCTGGACTTCGTCGATTTCGCTGATCGAGCCGGCCGTCGCCTGGCTGGTGGAAAACCGCGCTATGTCGCGGGTGAGAGCCTCCGTGATCACCGGCCTCACCACTTGGCTGTTCGGGCTGCTGACGGTATTCTCGTTCAATATCTGGTCGGAGTTCCGGCCACTGTCATTCGTGTCGGTGTTCAGAAACGCCACTGTTTTCGATCTGCTCGATTACCTGACCGCCAACATCATGCTGCCCCTGGGAGGCTTTGCTATCGCCGTGTTCAGCGTCTGGGTGATGAAGCGCCCCGACAGCGTACAGGAGCTGGCTCTGGGCGACGGCTGGGCCTACCGCTTGTGGCGCGTACTGGTGCGTTATGTCACCCCGGTGGCGGTGGTGATTATCTTTCTCAATGTGACCGGTCTGGTGGATTTCTCCGGATTCCTGGGTCTGTCGGAGTAATTTCATGACTACGGTAAACAAATCGGCCCTGGTGCCGTATTCGCCGGCGGAAATGTTCGCGCTGGTCGACGATATCGAACGCTATCCCGAGTTTCTGCCGTGGTGCTCGGCGGCGCGGGTGGTCTCGCGCGACGACGACGAAGTGCGCGCCAGTCTGGCGCTGTCGAAAAGCGGCGTGGAAAAATCCTTCACTACCTGTAACCGCAATCAGAAAAATAAAATGATCGAGGTGAGTCTGGTGGAAGGGCCGTTTAAACACCTGCGCGGTTTCTGGCGTTTCGAGCCGCTCGGTGACAGCGGCTGCAAGGTCTCGCTGGACATGGACTTCGAGTTTTCCAGCCGCGTGCTGGGCATGATGGTCGGTCCGGTGTTCAGTCAAGTGGCCAATTCGTTGGTCGATTCGTTTCATAAACGCGCCGGTGAAGTCTATGGCAAGCGCTGAGACGATCGCCGTCGAGGTGGCCTACGCCAAGCCCGATGAACAGGTGATCCTAAAAGTCGAGCTGCCGCTCGGCAGCAGCTTGCGCCAGGCGGTGGAACAATCCGGCATCCTCGAGCGCTTTACGCAGATCGATCCGCAGACCATGAAGGCGGGTGTTTTCGGTAAGTTGAAGAAGCTCGATCACATCCTTCAGGCCGGCGACCGGGTGGAGATCTACCGCCCGCTGATCGCCGATCCCAAAGTGGTGCGCAAACAGCGCGCGGCGGCTGGCAAACAGATGAATAAGGGCAGCGGCGCGCCGCGCAAGGGCGACTGAGGCTATACCCCACGCAAGCGAAGCCTGGGCTCGCGTGTCAGCTCGCTCTGCCGAAACCCAGCCAGCGCCAGAAACGACTGAGGAGGCCGCCGCCGTCGCGTTCCTGCGGCGGCACCACCACGGTGATCTGGCGATTGGCGGGCGCGGCCTCGCCTTGAGGCTCGGGCTGTAGCGTGCCGTTTATGGCGGCCACTTTATCGTCCTCGAACAACAGCGTGACGTGCTGTTCGGCGGTGTCGTTCTTGCCGTGGCTGCCGGGGTTGTACAAATACACATAATCCCAGCGCTGGGCGTGAAAGGGATCGGTCAACAGGGGCGCTCCGAGGATGAACTGCACCTGGCGCTTGGTCATACCGAGGCGCAGTTGATTGACCATGTCCTGGGTGATGACATTGCCCTGTTGGATATCGATGTGGTAGACAAACGGCAAGCGGCTGACCACCGGATCGCTGCTGCAACCGGCGAGGAAAAGGCTTGCAATCGTGCTAATAAGGATGAGAAGCTTTCGCATCAAGAACCACATCTGATCGGTCGTCGGACCGGCGGCATGATAACCGAAACGCCGGCTGTTTCCTACGCCGGACGCACAGGAAGTGAGAAGTGGAATCCAGCGATTTACGCAAAGCCGGTCTCAAGGTCACCTTACCCAGGATGAAGATTCTGGAGATCCTCGAGACCAGCGAAACCCGTCACGTCAGTGCCGAGGATGTCTACAAACTGCTGCTCGAGAGCAACGAGGAAATCGGCCTGGCCACCGTCTACCGGGTCCTGACCCAGTTCGAGGCCGCCGGTTTGGTGAGCCGGCATCATTTCGAGGGCGGCCACTCGGTATTCGAAATGAACGAAGGGCACCATCACGACCATATCGTCTGCAATCAGTGCGGCAAAGTGGTCGAATTCGTCGAAGAAACCATTGAGCGCTGCCAGGACAAAGTGGCCCGCAAGGCCGGCTTTGCCATTCGTGACCACTCGCTGATTATTTACGGCGACTGTACCCGCAGCGACTGCCCGGAGCTGAAAAACCGCTGAGCCTGCCCGTGCGCTCGGTTCAGGGGGAAGCGACCTTGTCCTTGCCACCGGCGGGCGCCATCAGCAGCATTTCCCGGGCATGCCGGCGGGTCGAATCGGTGATGCGCCGTCCACCGAGCATGCGCGCGATCTCATCGACGCGTTGTCGGCTGTCGAGCCGTTTAACGCCGGTGCGCGTGCCGGCGCCGGCGCGGGTTTTGCTGATCTGTAATTGGTTGTGTGCCTGCGCGGCGACCTGCGCCAGGTGGGTGACACAGAGAATCTGATGGTGCCGGCCCAGCCTCTGCAGTTGCCGCCCGACGGTCTCGGCCACCGCGCCGCCGACGCCGCTGTCGATTTCATCGAAAATCAGCGTGGGGATTTCGGTATCGCGTGCGGCCACTACCTGGATCGCCAGGCTGATACGCGACAGCTCGCCGCCAGAGGCCACTTTGGCGAGCGCCAGCAGCGGCTGACCGGGGTTGGCGCTGACCAGAAATTCGATCGTATCATCGCCCTGATCTGAGAGCCCCTCCCGGTTTTGTGCAGTGACCCGGATCTCGAACCGCCCCCCCTGCATGCCCAGCGTCTGCATGCACTCGGTGACCTTGCCGGCCATGCTCGCGGCGCTCTGGCAGCGCTGGCGGTGCAGCTGCTGCGCCGTTTTCCGGTAGCGCTGTTCGATCTCGGCGCGTGTGCGTTCCAGCCGCGCCAGTTGTTCGTCGGCCTGCTCCAGGGCTTCGAGGTCGCCCACCATACGCTGATGAAACGCCGCCAGCTGGGCCACCTCGATGCGGTGTTTGCGGGCCGTGTCGTGCAGGGCCTCCAGTCGCTGTTCGACCCATTGCAGGCGCGCCGGATCCGACTCCAGGCGTGCCTCGCAATGGCGCAGCTGTTCGATGCCCTCGCGCAGCTCAATGAGCGCGGTGTTGAACCGTTCACCGGCTTCGCCCAACGCCGGGTCGAGCGCCGCCAGGTCGGCCAGATCGTGCGCCGCCTTGCCCAAGCGGTCGTGGGCCGAGGCATCCTCTTCGTAGAGCTGCCGCAGATGCGCGCGACAGGTCTCGATCAAATCTCCGGCGTTCGACAGACGCGCCAGTTCGCGGTGCAGCTGCTCGGCTTCGTCGGGCTGTACTGCCAGCGCGTCCAGCTCCTGGAGCTGAAAACGCAGGAATTCCAGCCGTGTGTCGCGGTCCTGATCGCCGCCGACCAGGGCGCGGATGGCCGCGTGTACGTCGTTCCATTCCCTATGCAGGGCTTTGAGGGCATCGAGCAGAGGCTGATGCTCGCCGTGCTTGTCGAGCAGTTGGCGCTGCAGGCCACGACGCAACAGCGATTGGTGTTCGTGTTGGCCGTGAATGTCCACCAGGTGCTCACCGAGCTCGCGCAACGAGGCGACCGGTACCGGTGTGGCGTTGATATAAGCACGCGAGCGGCCTTCGCGGCTGATGACGCGGCGCAGCTGGCAGTCGTCGTTGCTGTCCAGTTCGTGGGCCAGCAACCAGTCGCGCGCGCTCGGGCAGGCAGAGAGCTCGAAAGCGGCGCTGATGTCGGCACGCTCGCTGGTGTGGCGTACGCTGCTGGCCTCGGCGCGGTCTCCCAGCAGCAGTCCGAGCGCACCCAGTAGAATCGATTTGCCGGCGCCGGTTTCGCCGGTCAGCGCGCTCATGCCAGGGCTGAATTCCACCTCCAGCGCCTCGATGATGGCAAAGTCACGAATGTGCAGCGATAGCAGCATGGCTGGCGTCTGTGGTGGCTGCGCGGTGCAGCGTCCGGCGCACGCCGGGCAGCGGTCGCGACCGGCTCGTTGCGCAAACAGCGCCGCCCGTCACGGCTGCTCCGACCAGCGCAATTTCCTGCGCATAATGGCGAAATGGTCGTGCCGGGCCGGGTGGATCAGGCGCAGCGTCTGAGCCTTGCGCCGGATACGGATCAGATCGCCGGCGCCGAGCAGAAAGTTGACCTGGCCGTCGCAGGTCACCTGCGCCTCTCGATCCTCCGAGCCGTATACCCGGATGTCTATGCACACCCGGTCGCTGACCACCACCGGCCGGTTGCTCAGGGTATGCGGACAAATCGGCACCAGCACCAGCGCCTGCAGGGCCGGGTCGAGGATCGGCCCGCCGCCCGACAGCGCATAGGCGGTGGAACCGGTCGGCGTGGAGACAATCAGGCCATCGGCGCGCAGCGTGTTGAGCAGGCGCTGGTCGATGCGCGTTTCCAGCTCGATCATGCGTGCGATGTCCCATTTGTGCACCACCACGTCATTGAGCGCGTCGCTTTCGCTGAGGGTTTCGCCGTCGCGAATAATCGCGGCGTGCAGCAGTGTACGCCGTTCCTCTTGGTACTCACCGGCGAGAATAGCGCCCAGGCGTTCGGGCATGTCTTCCGGCGAGACGTCGGCCAAAAACCCCAGCCGGCCGAGATTAACGCCGAGCACCGCCACCTCGGCGTCGACCAGGCTGCGCGCGGCGTTGAGCAGCGTGCCGTCGCCGCCGACGACAATGGCCAGATCGCAGCGCGCGGCCAGGGTTTGCCGATCGAGCACCGCCGCCGGCGGCCGCTCGAAACCGGCCGCGGCCGTTTCATCGAGCAGCACGGTGGCGCCGCGCGCGAGCAGGTCGCGGCAGAGCACGCCCAGGGTCTCGGCCACCGCCGGGTCGTCGGGCTTGCTGATCAGGCCGATGGTTGTGAACGCGTCTGTCATCAGCGGGCTATGCTATCGGTTCCTGAGCGTTGCGCCAACTGTCTATTTTGGCGGGCCTTTTGTCGTCACCAGGAAATCATCGTTAGCACTCGCCGAGCGAGACTGCTAAAGTGTTGCGCCTGTCTATAAATTGACGATGCGATACACCTTGGCGGAACTGACCGAACGTGCCCAACACCTGCTGAAGGCTCTCACGGAGCGCTACATCCGTGACGGCCAGCCTGTGGGGTCGCGCGTATTGGCGCGCGACGTCGGCCTCAACCTGAGTCCCGCGACTATTCGCAATGTCATCGCCGATCTGGAAGAGCTGGGGCTGGTGCGCTCACCGCACACCTCGGCCGGGCGCGTCCCCACCGTGTCCGGCTACCGGGTGTTCGTCGATACGCTGCTTTCGGTAAAGCCGCTGGAGCTGTCGCTGGTGGGCACGATGAAAGAGAGCCTGGGCAGCGGTGTCGATACCAAGGAGCTGGTGCAGAAGGCCTCCAGCCTGTTATCGGATGTGACGCGGCTGGCCGGCATCGTCACTTTGCCGCGGCGCAACCACGCGGCGCTCGAGCGGGTGGAGTTTCTGCCGCTCTCGGAAAAGAAAGTGCTGGCCGTGCTGGTGCTCAACAACAAGGAGGTGCGTAACAGTATTCTGCACACCGCGCGCAGCTACAGCAGCGCCGAGTTGCAGCAGTTTTCCAATTTTCTCAATGCCCAGTTCGCCGGCAAGGAGCTCAGCGAAGTGCGCGAAAAACTGCTCTCGGAGCTGCGCGAAACGCGCGAGACTCTCGATCGCATGATGGCCACAGCGCTGGAAATGGCCGACCAGGTGCTGGGTACCGCCGAGCAGGGCAGTGATTATGTGCTCGCCGGCCAGACCAATCTGATGGGTGTGACCGAATTTTGCGATGTCGGCAGATTGCGCCAGTTGTTCGAGGCCTTCAATGAAAAAAAAGAGTTGCTCGGTCTGCTCGATCAGTGCGTGGAAAACGAAGGGGTGCAGATTTTTATCGGCGACGAGTCCGGGTATCAGATGCTCGACGAGTGCAGTCTGGTGACCGCGCCCTATTCGGTAGAAGGCAAGGTCATCGGTGTGCTCGGGGTAATCGGTCCGACGCGCATGGCCTACGAACGCGTGATACCGATTGTGGATGCGACCGCGCGGATTCTTCGCGCCGCCTTGAATTCCCAGGATTAAACCGCATATAGAGGCAACCGGCCATACCGGTAGCGATCAGGTGCTGGATTGAGGCCGAAACAAATCTATAGATTAGACTAAATAGTATCTGTAATATATTGTTAGATAGAGGTATTTGATGAGCAACGAGGAAAATGCAATTAACGGAGACGAGTTCACCGGTCAGTCTGGATCTGAGGGTATTCCCGATCTGGACGAAGGCGCTCTGGATGCGCCCGCCGCGGAGGCCGGGGAGTTGCACGCCCTGCTCAGTGACGCACGTGCCAAGGCGGATGAGCATTGGGACCAGTGTCTGCGCCTGCAGGCCGAGATCGACAACCTGCGCAAGCGTCATGAACGCGACCTGGCCAACGCGCACAAGTTCGCCCTGGAGCGGTTCGCCAATGAGCTGCTACCGGTCAAAGACAGCCTTGAAATGGGTCTACTGGCCGCGGCGGACGGCACCGATGCGGCCAAGCTGGTAGAGGGCAGTGAGCTGACCCTAAAAATGCTTAGCGGGGCGCTAGAGAAAAATAATGTTAAAGAAATTAATCCGTTAAATGAACAATTTAATCCAGAGTATCATGAAGCGATGTCGATGCAGGAGCGTCGCGATGTGGCGCCGAACACCGTCGTTACGGTGGTGCAGAAGGGCTATCTGTTGAATGATCGGCTGATTCGTCCGGCGATGGTGATTGTTTCTCGCGGCGGTAACGATCAACCGCTCGACGAGCAGGCTTGAATTAGCTTCGCCTGCCCCCATCTAGGGTGGCAAGCAACTTATGCGCAAATTTTTGATTTAGGAGATTGAACACAATGGGTAAGATTATTGGGATTGACCTGGGAACCACCAACTCCTGTGTCGCGGTCATGGAAGGCGGTGAGCCACGCGTTATTGAAAACAGCGAAGGCGACCGCACCACGCCGTCCATTGTCGCGTTTGCCGGTGGCGATGAAGTGCTGGTCGGCCAGGCCGCCAAGCGACAGGCTGTGACCAATCCGGCCAACACGCTCTATGCGGTCAAGCGCCTGATCGGTCGCCGCTTTGAAGACGCTGAAGTGCAGAAAGATCTGGACTTGGTGCCTTATAAAATCATCAAGGCCGATAACGGCGATGCCTGGGTCGAGGTCAACGGCCAGAAGATGGCCGCGCCGGAAGTCTCTGCGCGCGTGCTGCAAAAAATGAAAAAAACCGCCGAAGACTATCTGGGCGAGCCGGTCACCGAAGCGGTGATCACGGTGCCGGCGTACTTCAATGATTCCCAGCGTCAGGCCACCAAAGACGCCGGTAAAATCGCCGGCCTGGACGTCAAACGGATTATCAACGAACCGACCGCGGCCGCGTTGGCCTACGGCATGGACAAAAAGCGCGGTGACGCCAAGATCGCCGTGTACGATCTGGGTGGTGGTACGTTCGATATTTCGATTATTGAAATCGCCGAGATCGACGGCGAGCATCAGTTCGAGGTGTTGTCCACCAACGGTGACACTTTCCTCGGCGGTGAGGATTTTGACAAGCGCCTGATCGACTACCTCGCCGACACGTTCAACAAAGAACAGGGTATCGATCTGCGCGGTGATCCGCTGGCCATGCAGCGCCTCAAGGAGGCCGCTGAAAAGGCTAAGATCGAACTGTCTTCCAGTCAGCAGACCGACGTCAATCTGCCGTACATTACGGCCGATGCCAGCGGTCCCAAGCACCTCAACCTGAAGATTACCCGCGCCAAGCTGGAATCCCTGGTCGAAGAGCTGGTAACGCGCACCATCGAGCCGTGCAAGCTGGCGCTGAAAGACGCCGGCCTGTCGGTCAGCGAAATCGACGACGTGATCCTGGTCGGCGGACAGACGCGTATGCCCAAGGTGCAGGCCGAGGTGCAGGCGTTCTTCGGCAAGGAACCGCGCAAGGATGTCAATCCGGACGAGGCCGTGGCTGTCGGCGCCGCCATTCAGGGTGGTGTGCTGGGTGGTGAAGTCAAAGACGTACTGCTGCTCGACGTCACCCCGCTGTCGCTGGGCATCGAAACCCTCGGTGGTGTGATGACCAAGCTGATTGAGAAGAACACGACCATTCCGACCAAGGCGCAACAGGTGTTCTCCACTGCTGATGACAATCAGGGCGCGGTTACGGTACACGTGCTGCAGGGCGAGCGCGAAGTGGCCAGCGGCAACAAATCGCTGGGTCGCTTCGATCTGACCGACATACCGCCGGCGCCACGCGGGGTACCGCAGATCGAGGTTATGTTCGATATCGACGCCAACGGCATCCTCAACGTCTCGGCCAAGGACAAGGGCACCGGCAAGCAGCAGAACATCATCATCAAGGCTTCCAGCGGCCTGTCCGATGAGGAAGTCGAGCGCATGGTCAAGGATGCCGAATCGCACGCCGACGAAGATCGCAAGTTCCATGAACTGGCCGATGTGCGCAACGCCGCCGACAATATGATTCACGCCACCGAGAAATCACTCAAGGACTTGGGTGAGGACAAGGTCGGCGCTGATGAGAAAGCCGCCATCGATTCAGCCATCGAAGCCTTGAAAGAGGCGATGAAAGGCGATGACAAGGGCGCTATCGAGGCGAAAACCGCCGAGCTGGGCGAAAAATCCGGTAAACTGGCCGAGAAGCTCTATGCGGATAAAGGTGCGGCGGAAGCCGCGGGCCCTGCCGCCGGGGCGGAGGAAACTGCGCACAGCAACAGCGGCGGCGATGATGTAGTCGATGCCGAGTTCGAGGAAGTCAAGGACGATAACAGTAAGGCCTGATAAAGGCCGGTCGTTAACCGATCCGGGGCGGGCGCGGAGCCGGCCCCGGATTTTTGCCGTTTAATTTAAGAGAGCTTTCCCGTGCGGGCGCAAGTCGGGCACAAGGGGTGGGTCAGATGAGGGACCCCTGCGGGCGCGGGGGTGGTAACCGGAAACATGTCCAAGCAGGATTATTACGAGGTACTCGGCATTGCCAAAAATGCCAGTGATGCCGAACTGAAAAAGGCATACCGCCGCGCGGCGCAAAAGCATCACCCGGACCGCAACCCGGACGACGCCGGCGCCGAAGAAAAATTCAAACAGGCCAAAGAAGCCTATGAAGTACTCAACAATCCGCAAAAGCGCGCCGCCTACGATCAGTTCGGTCACGCCGGGGTTGATCCGGGGCTGGGCGGCGGTCCGGGCGGTTTTGGCGGCGGCGGCGCCAATTTCAGCGATATCTTCGGTGACGTGTTCGGCGATATTTTCGGCGCAGGCGGCGCGCGGGCCGGCGGCCAGCGCGTCTATCGCGGTGCCGATCTGCGCTATAACCTCGAGCTGACCCTCGAAGAAGCGGTGCGCGGCACAACGGTAAAAATCCGTGTGCCCACCTTCGCCACCTGTGCAACCTGCGAGGGCAGCGGCGCCAAGAAGGGAACCAAGCCCAGTACCTGTACCACCTGCGGCGGACACGGCCAGGTGCGCATGCAGCAGGGCTTTTTCTCGGTGCAGCAGACCTGTCCGAGGTGCAATGGCAGCGGCACGGTGATTGGCGACCCTTGCGCCGACTGTCACGGGCAGGGGCGCATCAAGGAGCAGAAAACGCTGTCGGTCAAAGTGCCGGCCGGGGTCGACACCGGCGACCGTATCCGTTTGGCCAACGAAGGCGAGGCCGGCGAGAACGGCGGTCCGCCCGGCGACCTGTATGTACAGATCGGGGTCAAAGAACACCCGATTTTCAAACGTGACGACGCCAACCTCTATGCCGAGGTACCGATCAGTTTTGTCACCGCGGCGCTGGGCGGTGAACTCGAAGTACCCACCCTCGACGGACGCGCGGTGCTCCGGGTGCCGCCGGAGAGCCAGACCGGGAAGCTGTTCAAAATGCGCGGCAAGGGTGTGCAGCCGGTACGCGGGGGGCCCAAGGGAGATCTGTTGTGCCGGATCGTGGTGGAGACCCCGGTCAAGCTCAACAGCGAACAAAAAGAGCTGTTACGGCAATTGGATAAGAGTCTCAAAGACGGTGGCAAGCACAGCCCGCAGCACCATTCCTGGCTCGATGGAATGAAGAAATTCTTTACCGACTAAACCGCCGGACGGGGTAAGGCGCCAGTTCGGCATCGCCTGCTTTAATCCGCCCTTCCGCTACCCGCCCACGTGCACGCCTCAGCCCCTTTTGCTTGGGGCGGCGGCGGCTTTTGTGCGCAAAACGCACCAAAAGTGGGCGCGGCAGCACGCTTCAGCGCGATTTCATTGCCAAAACACCGTTAAGTAAGTCTCCACCCTGTCGATATCGATATAAGCGATATAATCGATATTGTCGTCGCTGCGAGAGCTTTGCCGCTTGCTGCGACACACAGGGGCGTGCAGTGAAGATATGGATGCAGCTATGGGTACTGTTCGGGTGGCTAACCAGCGCCTGCGTCGGGGCCGAACCCGCGCTCAGGTTTAACACCACCGCGAAAGCCCCGCTCAACACTCCCGATCGGACCGGATTTCTGGATCTCGTCTGCGCCGAAGCCTTGCGTCGCAGCGGTTATCGCCTGGAGGTGGTGGCACACCCCGCCGAGCGCGGCCTGAAAAATGTCAACAGTGGCGTTGACGACGCCGAGATGACACGCGTCAGTGGCTTGGATGCCGCCTACCCCAATATCGTCCAAGTGCCGGAGAGTATTTTTACATGGCGCTTTGTCGTGTTTTCGAAAAGCGACATTCGTCTCGATGATGGCTGGAGCAGCCTCGAGGGCAAGAGCGTCGCCTATCTGAACGGGTGGAAAATTCTCGAAAAAAATGTCCCGGCCTCGACGCACGCAGTCAAAGTGCGGAACCCGGAGCAACTTTTCGCCTTACTGGCCAAAGGACGCGTGGAGGCCATTATTTACGAATATTGGGCCGGCATGAATTTTCTCAGGCAACCGGCCTTCGCCGCGATAAAAGCTCAGAGGCCGGCGCTGATGGTCGAAAACATGTACATGTATCTGCACCGCCGACACCGCGAGCTTGTGCCGCGACTCAGCGCGGCTTTGAGCGGGATGAAACAGGATGGCACTTATCAAAGGCTCTTCGGTCAGGTACTGGGACCGCTCAAGAAGTGAAAAACTAAAACAGTCATGCCCCACTCAATACTGAAAAACAATAACCGTATTGCGCGGCAACTCATGTTGTACGTGGTACTCGCCAGTGCGGTGATTACGCTGTCTACCACGGCATATCAGCTTTATGAGGATTACTCCCGGCAGCGGCAATCGCTTGAAGCGCGCATCGACCAAATCAGTCAGGTGCATATACGCAATCTGACCACTCACGTCTGGGTGGCCGACTATGCGAATGTGAAAAACTATCTTAGGGATATTCTGAGCCTCCCCGATATGCGCTATCTCGAAATCAGCGAGTCGGATGGCAATGTGATCAAAGTCGGCGAAAAGCAGACCAGCAATCACATCGCGCGCAGTTTTCCGCTGCTGCATGACTATCAGGGCCGGAAGATGCAAATCGGCGTGTTACATGTTCAGGCATCGCTGGAAGATATTTACCAACGGCTGCTGCGACAATCGGGGTATATGTTGTCCAGCAATGCCTTGGCGATATTTTTGCTCGCGGGGTTTGTGCTTTTTCTTTTCAATCGGTTGGCCACGCGCCATCTGCAAGCGCTGGCCGACCACGCGGCGGTGCTGAATATCGATAATCTCAGTACCCAGCCGCGCCTCGACAAGACGACCAGGGCCGGCGTGCCCGACGAGGTGGATGTTCTGGTCGAAGCGTTTTCCCGCATGCAGTCCAGTCTGCAGGCGTCGATCCATGCGCTCACCGAAAGCGAAGCACAAACCCGGCTGATCCTGGATTCTGCGGCCGAGGCCATTTATGGCCAGGATCGGGACGGATTATGCACCTTCGTCAATCCCGCCTGTCTGAGCATGCTGGGTTATGCGCATGCCGAGGATTTGATCGGCAAGGAAATGCATTCGCTGATCCATCATTCCTACGCCGACGGTGCTCACCCCCCGAAGCGTGAATGCCTCTTTTTCACGGCCGCGGCGAGCGGTGAGGTGGGCCATTCCGAGGAGGACATGTTTTGGCGCGCCGACGGCAGCAGTTTTCCCGTCGAGTGGTGGTCGCATCCGATCTATCGGGGCGGTGAATTACTCGGCGCGGTGGTGACCTTTCTGGATATCAGCCAGCGACTCGAAACCCAAGAAGCGCTGCGTAAATTGAGCAAGCTCGAAATAGATGCGCGTCTGGCGGCGGTGGTCGACACGGCGGTCGACGGTATCATAACGATCAGCGAAGAGGGGGTCGTTGAAACATTCAATAATGCCGCGGTGACCTTGTTCGGTTACACCGTGGCGGAGGTCGTGGGCAGGAATATCCGGATGCTGATGCCGAGTCATTATGCCGCCGAACATGACGCTTATCTGGCCAACTATCGCCACACCGGTAAGGCCAGGATCATCGGCGTCGGCCGCGAAGTGACCGGTCAGCGTAAGGACGGCAGCACGTTCCCGATGGAGCTTTCGGTTACCCAGGTGGATCTCGGTGAGCGGCGAATTTTCACCGGTATCGTGCGCGACATCACCGAACGCCACACCGCGCAGGCGGCGCTCCGGCAGTTCAAAGAAACACTCGATCAGACACTCGACTGTGTATTTATGTTTGGCGCCGAGGATTTACGTTTCTTTTATGTCAACAGCGGGGCGGCCACGCAGGTCGGCTATACGCGCGACGAACTGATGCGCATGACCCCGGTGGATATCAAGCCTCAATTTGATGAGCACGAGTTTCGCGCGCTGCTGACACCGCTATTGAACGGCGACGAGCACGCCAGGACGTTCGAAACCGTGCACAGACACAGAGACGGGCACGATATTCCGGTGGAAATATCGCTCCAGTACATTCCGCGCGAGGATGAGCGCGGTCACTTTATAGCCATTGTGCGCGATGCCACGGATCGCCACCAGATACAAGCGGCACTGCTCAGTGCCAAGGCGGAAGCCGAACAGGCCAATCGCGCCAAATCGGCGTTTCTGGCGGCCATGAGTCACGAAATCCGTACGCCCATGAACGGCGTCATCGGCATGGTGGATGTGCTCGCCTACAGCAGTCTGGATGAAGATCAGGTCGATGCCGTGAGAACCATTCGCGAGTCGGCTTTTTCTCTGTTGGGCCTGATTGACGACATTCTGGATTTCTCCAAAATCGAGGCCGGTCGCCTCGATCTCGAGCGCGCGCCGGTTTCGCTAACCGATATTGTCGAGGGCGTGTGCAACACTTTGGCGCCGATGGGTGTGAACAAAGGCGTCGAGGTCTACCTGTTCGTGGCGCCGGCGGTGCCTGAACAAATCTGGTCCGATTCTGTCAGGCTGCGGCAGATTCTCTACAATCTGGTGGGCAATGCCATTAAATTCTGTGGTGAGGAGCCCGGCGGCGGTCGGGTGGAAGTGCGCGTGGGTGTGGCGCGCGATGAGCCGCTGACGCTGCAGTTCAGTGTCGCCGACAATGGCATCGGCATGACAGCGGAAACCATGGCGAATTTGTTTACTTCTTTCAGTCAGGCCGAAACTTCCACCACGCGGCGTTTCGGCGGCACCGGACTGGGTCTGGCGATTTCGGGCCGGTTGGTCGAATTGATGCAAGGCAGGATCGCCGTGCAAAGTACCTTCGGCGCGGGGTCGACGTTTCGTGTCACCTTGCCGGCCGAGGCGGTTGCTGGCGGCGAGCCGTGTATTTTCCCGGACCTCGCCGGACTGCAGTGCATCCTCGTGAACAGCAAGTATCTAAACGGTGATGATATCCGCGCCTACCTGGAACGCGCCGGTGCGCGGGTGAGCGAGGCCGCCGACCTGACCGAAGCCGCGCAAATGGCGAGGACACCCACCGGGGCGGTGGTGGTACACAGCACGCGAAATGTTGAGGTTTCGAAAGATGCCTTGCAAGCTGCTTTTCAATCGGCGCCCGGCGCGCGACACTTGCTGATTACCGGTGGCAGGTGTCGGCGGCCGCGGATCGATGCTGCAAATGTGGTGACGCTGGACGGCGATATACTGCGTCGGCAGTCTTTTCTGCGCGCCGTAGCCGTGGCCGCGGGGCGAGCCTCACCCGAAATCGTTTACCGGGACGCCGGCGCTCACGAAATGGCCGGCGAGAATCTGAGTCCCAGCGTGGCCGAGGCGCGGGCGCAGGGCAGGCTGATCCTGGTCGCCGAAGATGATGCGATCAACCGCAAAGTGATTCTCAAGCAACTCGCCATGCTCGGCTATGCCGGTGAAGTTGCCGACGACGGCGCCGAAGCGATACAGCTGTGGCGTGACGGCAACTACGCCTTATTACTGACTGATCTGCATATGCCGGTTATGGACGGCTATGAGTTAGCCGAAGCCATTCGTCGGGAAGAAGCCGAGGGCTGCCGCATGCCGGTGCTGGCGTTGACCGCCAATGCTTTGCGCGGTGAGGAATCGCGCGCCGAACAGGCGGGGATGGACGAATACCTTACCAAGCCGGTGGAGCTGGACCGGCTTGCCGAGGCGCTGGATCGATGGTTACCGGGAGTCACCCCCACGGTTGCGCCCTCGTCACCAGAACCGTCCACCGAGGCACTGCAAATCGATGTTCTCAAGGCCCTGGTGGGGGACGACCCGGAAACGCTCGAGGATTTCTTCCGCGACTATCTGCATTTGGCGCGTCAACTCAGCCAGTCCCTGAGTGCGGCGCTGCTCGCCAATGACATGCGAAGTTTCTGTAGTACTGTCCATAAGCTCAAGTCCTCGTCACGCTCGGTGGGCGCCTTGACACTGGGCGACTTGTGCGCTGAACTGGAAAATGCGTGTACGACCACAGATGCAGACGCTATCACTGAGCTGATGCCGCAGTTCGAACGAACCCTGGCGGCTGTGGAAGCAGGCGTTATCGACTATCTGGACCGGCAACTGAGCGTCGGCACGGTGCAGTGACTATGAAAATCCTTCTGCTGGACGATGATCCCTTTGTGCTTAAGCTGCTCGGACGGCAGTTGGCCAATCTCGGTTTGACCGACGTGGTCTCCCACGAACAGCCTCACCAAGCGCTGGCGCTGCTGGAAGAGGATATTGCCGGCATCGATCTGGTGTTCTGCGATCTGCAAATGCCATTAATGGACGGGGTGGAGTTCGTGCGCCATCTGGCGCGTATCGGGTACGGCGGTGGACTGGTGCTGATCAGCGGCGAGGACAATCGGGTACTGCATACGGTGCAGAAACTGGCCCGAGGCCACAGTCTGGACGTCTACGGCTTTTTACGCAAACCCGTCTCGCCGGAGCTACTCCGCTCGCTGCTCAACGCCGCCTTCGCCCGTACCGCGCGGGCGCCACGCGTGCCCCCCAAGGTTTATGCGCCGGCGGAGTTGCAGCGTGCCATCGCCGGCGGCGAGCTGGTCAACTTTTACCAGCCCAAAGTGGATGTCCTCAGCGGTGAACTCGCCGGGGTGGAAACACTGGTGCGCTGGCAACACCCGCAGGACGGACTGGTGTTCCCCGACCAGTTTATCGCCACCGCGGAACAACACGGTCTTATTGACCGACTGACGCTGGCGGTGCTCACCGATGCCCTGGCGCAGGCCCGCCGCTGGCGCGATAGCGGCGTGGATTTGCACGTGGCGGTGAACGTTTCCATGGATAATCTCGCCGCTCTCGAGTTTCCGGACATCGTGGTGCAGGCGGTGCTGGCCGCCAAGGTTCCCTTGACCAGCCTGGTGCTGGAAGTCACCGAAAGCCGGTTGATGAAAGATCCGCTGGCGTCACTGGAGATTCTCACCCGCCTGCGCCTGAAGCACATCGGTCTGTCCATCGACGATTTCGGTACCGGTCACTCATCCCTGGTGCAGCTGCGTGATATCCCATTCCATGAACTCAAGGTGGACCGCGGTTTTGTTCACGGTGCCGGTAAAGACAGTTCGCTGCGGGCGATCTTTGAAGCCAGTCTCGGCATGGCGCAGCAACTGGGCATGAAAACTGTCGCCGAGGGGGTCGAAGACCTCGACGACTGGCACTTCCTGCGCACCAGCAGCTGTGACCTGGCCCAGGGTTACTTTATCGGCAGGCCAATGCCGGCGGCGGACCTCCCGGCGTGGATGGCCGAGTGGGAAGAGCGCCGCGGCGCGCTCGTGGCGGTGTGCCCGTGAACACCCCCATGCGCATACTGGTGGTCGCCGAGACGCTTGGCGAGGCGGGCGAAGTCAAGCAGTTGCTGGCGGGGGAATTCGACGATATTACCTTGGCGAGTGCCGCCGACCCGGTGGTTGCGGGGTTTTGCGCGTGCAAGCCGGCTCTGTTGATTCTGGCATTCAGAGAGCTTCCACGGGCCGAAGATTATTTTCACACCTTGTGCCGCTTCCGCACCACGCTCAATGCGCCGTGCCCGCAGACCTTGATTTTCTGCACTGAGCAGACCGTGACGCGGGCCTATGCGCTGTGCAGGGAAGAGTATTTCGACGATTATGTCTTATACTGGCCCACACCCGAGGACCGACTGCGGTTGCCTATGGCGGTGCACGGTGCCGTGCGCCGATGTTGCGCCGATAGCGCGGCGGGCTCTGCGCGTCACTGGCCCAGCACTGCCGAGCAAGAGGAGCTCAGCGGGCCCGAATCCGCGCCACTGACACCGGATGAGCCGGCGGCGGACGCTCCGGTGGTGCTGGTGGCGGACGACGACGCATTTCAGCATAAACTGCTGCGACGGATATTGAGAGACGCACCCCTGCAGTTGGTGTTCGCCACCTCGGGTAGTCAAGCGCTGGCGATGATGAAAGCACGCTGTCCCGACCTCGTCCTGATGGACGTGAACATGCCCGACATCGAAGGCATCAACGGCATTGAAACGACACGCCGTATCAAGGCCATCCGGTCCTGCGCCGACGTCCCGGTTATTATGATCACCGGTCTGAGTGCAAAAGGGGTGGTCGCGGAGAGTTTGCAAGCCGGAGCCGCAGATTTTCTCGTCAAGCCGTTTGACAAGGCTGCGGTGCGTGGCAAAATAAAAAAATACCTCGACAAAAGTGCGGCTCGTCGATGCGGGTGAAAGGGCGCAAACAGACACCGGCTGCGGTGGCTTGATTTACGTCAAAGCGGAGCATAGGCATAGCGATATAATAATACCCCAGTGAGTGCAGCCTTTAAGCAACCGAAAGGAATAATGATGCCCTCCCGTTTCGTGATGTTGATGTTCCTCTGCGGTGGCCTAATGTCGCCGCTGCTGGCCTCTGCCGACGCCGACGGCGCCATGCTCTACGCCCGCAACTGCGCCGCCTGTCACGGCGAAAACGGTAACGGCGGCATTGGCGTACCGCTGGCCTTGCCCTCGTTTCAGGCCAGCATCAGCGACGACTATCTGCGCCAGACCATACGTCTGGGCCGACCTGGCAGAGTCATGCCGGCGTTCACGCGGATGAGCGACGCCCAGGTGGAAGCCCTTGTGCATTATGTCCGCGCCTGGGATAAGGGGGCCGCCGCCACTTACACCCGCCAACCGATCAAAGGCGACCGGGCGCACGGTAAACGCCTGTTTGCGCAACACTGCGCCGCCTGTCACGGGGCCGAGGGCGGAGGCGGCGAGGGGACGGGTGTGACATTTTCGCGCCCACGCGATCTGCCGATCATGGCCCCGGCGCTGCACAACCCCGGTTTTCTGGCCGCCGCTCCCGACGCCATGATCAAAGCCACATTGATGAACGGGCGGCAAGGTACCCCGATGAGCTCATTTCTCGATCAGGGGCTTAAGGAAGAGGACCTTAACGACATTGTCAGTTATGTGCGCAGTTTTGCAACCCAGCCGCTGTCGGCGAGCGCTCAACTGCTGCGGGTTGAAAACCCGGTGATCGTGCGCGACTCGCCCTATGATTTCAAAACCACGGTGGAAAATGTCAAACGGGCGGTGAGCAGCAACAACTTTTTTTACGGGCGAGTGCAACCGCTGGAATATGGCCTGACCGAAGCGGGCCGGGAAAATCAAAAACAGATTATTGTCTATTTCTGCAACCTCGGTCTGCTCAATCAGGCGCTGGCCGTAGACCCCCGCGTGGGGATGTTTCTGCCCTGCCGCGTGACGATAGTGGAGCACGAAGGCAAAGTGCAGGTGATGTCGGTCAACCCCAAGGTGTTGAGCCGCTTGTTCAACAACTCCGAGCTCAACCGTTTGTGCGAACGAATGAGCGAGAGCTATAGCGCCATTATGGATGAGGCCACCCTATGAAAAAGCTGAGCCAGTGGCTGCGCTTCGTCGTCCTGATGCTGTTGGTGAGCGGTCCCGCCGGTGCCGACGGGCTGTTGATGGTGCGCTCGGACAAACTGTTCCCGGAGGCCATGGCCTTATTGCAGAGCGCGATTTCATCGCGCGGCTACAAGATCACCCGCTTGCAGCAGGTCAATGAGAACCTGGAACGCCGCGACTACAAAAGCGATATGTATCGGGTGGTGTACTTCGGTAAGTATGAGGAAGTGAAACAGGTCACGGCGAAACAACCCGAGCTGATACCTTTTCTGCCGCTGAACATCACCATTTTTGCCGAACGCGATCAGGCCATCCTGGTCAGCAGCCATCCACGCATGCTGGAGTCCTATTTTCCGGATCCGGCGTTGCGGCCGGTATTCGAGCGCTGGGAACGGGATGTGGTCGCCATTATGGATGAGGTGCGCCAGGCGAACTAGGCGCGCCGGTTCCTATCCCGGCGTCGCGGGTGTCTTGACTGACGCTTTATGTTCAAATACCGGCTGGGAAAATCGCCGGAGTACGTATCTGCTATGACACGCGTTGCCATTACTGGAGCCGCCGGGCGTATGGGCCGCACGCTCATCGAAGCCTGTCAGCGCGCCGAAGGCCTCCGATTGGGCGCTGCGGGTGAACGCGCCGGCCACAACCTGCTCGGCAGCGACGCCGGCGTGCTGGCCGGTGTCGGTGAACTCGGCGTGACGGTAAGCGATAACCTCGAAGCCCAGCTCGATCAGTTTGACGTACTGGTGGATTTCACCGCGCCGGAGGCCTCTCTGCGCCACCTCGATCTCTGCCGTCGCAACGGCAAACCCATGGTGATAGGCACCACCGGTTTCAGCGACAGCGACAAACGCCGCATCGAGGCGGCGGCGCAACAGATCGCCCTGGTGTTCGCGCCGAACATGAGTATCGGTGTCAATCTCAGCCTTAAATTGCTCGACATGGCGGCGCGGGTGCTCGGCGATGAGGTGGATATCGAAGTCATCGAAGCGCACCACAGGCATAAAGTGGATGCGCCCTCGGGAACCGCGCTGCGCATGGGCGAAGTGGTGGCCGCGGCGCTGGGCCGGGATCTCAAGGAGTGCGCGGTATACGGTCGCGAAGGGCAGACCGGTCCGCGCGCGCGACGCACCATCGGTTTCGAGACCATCCGCGCCGGCGATATCGTCGGCGAGCACACCGTGATGTTTGCCGCCGAGGGCGAAATCCTGGAAATCACCCACAAGGCCTCCAGCCGTATGACCTTCGCTTCCGGGGCCATGCGCGCGGCCGGGTGGGTGGTGCACCAGTCACCGGGGCTCTATGACATGCAGGCGGTGCTGGGGCTCTGAGCCGCCCGACGGCCGTTGACCGCGCAGGCGGGCGGGGCTGTCGCGGTTTTTGCAACGCTGGAAGGCAGTTAGCCGACTTTGCGAATTAACCCCCAAGTCATTAAATCACCGAGCATTTTTTGCTGCACCACCTTGGCAGCGCGCAGCGCATCTAGTACAATTCTTCTGTGTCAGGAGGATTTTCTTCGGGCGCCGGCGCGGCACGTCTGCCGTTGCTCTGACAACGCACAGCTCCAGTGACGGAGGTTCCCTTGAGTATATCGGCCTTACTGGCCCTCGAAGACGGCAGCCTGTTCCGTGGCCGTTCCATCGGCGCGCCCGGCCAGAGTGTGGGTGAAGTGGTGTTCAATACGGCCATGACCGGCTATCAGGAGATCCTCACCGATCCCTCCTACGCCCGTCAGATGGTGACGCTGACCTATCCCCATATCGGCAATACCGGGGTCAACTCTGAAGACGAGGAATCGGCGCGGATTCAGTGCGCCGGGCTGATTGTGCGCGATCTGCCGACGCGGATGAGCAGTTTTCGCGCCCAGCGCAGCCTGGATGAATACCTTCGCGCCGAGGGCGTGGTGGCGATCGCCGACATCGACACCCGTCGCCTGACGCGCATTCTGCGCGAGAAGGGTGCGCAGAACGGTTGCCTGCTGGCCGGTGACGATCTCGACGCTGAGGCGGCGCTGGCCGCCGCGCGCGCCTTTCCCGGGCTCAAGGGCATGGATCTGGCCCGCGAGGTCACCACCGCCGCGCCCTATCCCTGGCTGCAGGGCACCTGGTCACTGGCCGACGGCCTGCCGGGTGACACGGATGCCGACAAACTGCCGTTCCATGTTGTCGCTTATGATTACGGCGTCAAGCGCAACATTCTGCGCATGCTGGTCGATCGCGGTTGCCGCCTGAGCGTGGTGCCGGCGCAAACCAGTGCCGCCGAGGTCATGGCGCTGGATCCCGACGGCGTATTTCTGTCCAACGGTCCGGGCGATCCTGAGCCCTGCGACTACGCCATCAGCGCCATCGCCGAGATCCTCGACACCGGCGTGCCGGTGTTCGGCATCTGTCTGGGCCACCAGTTACTGGCGCTGGCCAGCGGTGCGCGCACCGTGAAGATGAAATTCGGCCACCACGGCGCCAATCATCCGGTGCAGGATCTGGACACCGGCGCGGTGATGATCACCAGTCAGAACCACGGCTTTGCCGTCGACGAGTCGACGCTGCCTGACTGTCTGCGCGCCACTCACCGTTCGCTGTTTGATCAGTCGCTGCAGGGCCTGCATCGCACCGACCGGCCGGCGTTCAGTTTCCAGGGCCACCCGGAAGCGAGCCCCGGACCGCACGACGTCGGACACTTGTTCGACCACTTTATTGAACTGATTGCCAACCAGCGCCGGCCGGCGAACGTGCGGACCTCCTGATGCCGAAAAGAAACGATATCCACAGCATTCTCATCCTCGGCGCCGGACCGATAGTGATCGGCCAGGCCTGCGAGTTCGACTACTCGGGGGCGCAGGCTTGTAAGGCGCTCAAGGAGGAGGGGTTCCGGGTCATCCTGGTGAACTCCAACCCGGCCACCATCATGACCGATCCCGACAGCGCCGATGCCACTTACATCGAACCGATCACCTGGAAAACTGTCGCCCAGATCATCGAACGGGAACGCCCCGATGCGCTGCTGCCCACCATGGGCGGACAGACGGCGCTGAACTGCGCTCTGGATCTGCAGCGCGAAGGCGTGCTGAGCCAGTTCGGCGTGGAGATGATCGGCGCGACCGGGGAGGCTATCGACAAGGCAGAGGACCGTGACAAGTTCCGTGAGGCGATGCTCAAGATCGGCCTGGACATGCCCTGCGCGGCAGTGGCGCACAACATGGACGAGGCCATGAAGATACAGGCCGAGGTCGGCTATCCGACCGTGGTCCGGCCTTCGTTCACCATGGGCGGCAGCGGCGGCGGTATCGCTTACAACAAGGAAGAGTTCGTGGAGATCTGCGAGCGCGGCCTGGAACTCTCCCCGACCCGCGAGCTGCTGGTCGAGGAGTCCATCCTCGGCTGGAAAGAATATGAAATGGAAGTGGTGCGCGATCGCAAGGACAACTGCATCATTGTCTGCTCCATTGAGAACTTCGACCCGATGGGCGTACACACCGGGGATTCCATCACCGTGGCGCCCTCCCAGACACTGACCGATAAGGAATACCAGATCATGCGCAACGCCTCGCTGGCGGTGCTGCGCGAGATCGGCGTGGACACCGGTGGTTCGAACGTGCAGTTCGCCATCAACCCAGAGAACGGTCGCATGATCATTATCGAAATGAACCCGAGGGTGTCGCGCTCTTCGGCGCTGGCCTCGAAAGCCACCGGTTTTCCGATCGCCAAGGTCGCCGCCAAACTGGCGGTCGGTTACACCCTGGACGAGCTGCAGAATGAGATCACCGGCGGCGCGACGCCGGCCTCGTTCGAGCCGAGCATCGATTATGTGGTCACCAAGGTGCCGCGTTTTACTTTCGAGAAATTCCCGCGCGCTGAAAACCGCCTGACCACGCAGATGAAATCGGTCGGCGAAGTGATGGCCATTGGCCGTACCTTCCAGGAGTCGCTGCAAAAAGCCTTGCGCGGTCTGGAAACCGGCATCGACGGTTTCGACGAAATCGTCGACGCGAATGACGAAGACGCCGCGGATCGGGTGCGGCGCGAATTGCGCCTGCCGGGCGCCGAACGCTTTCGCTACCTCGGTGATGCCTTCCGCGCCGGTTTTACGCTCGAGGAAGTGCACGCGCTGAGCGGCATCGACCCCTGGTTTCTCGAGCAGATCGCCGAGCTGATGCGCCTGGAAGGCGAAGTGCGCGAGCAAGGCGTCGAGGCGTTGGATGCCGAGCGCATGCGCCTGCTCAAGCGTAAGGGTTTTTCCGACCGGCGTCTGGCGAGACTCCTGGCGGTGGACGAAGTGGCCGTGCGGGAGTTGCGCCACGCGAGTCACGTGCACCCGGTCTACAAACGCGTCGATACCTGCGCTGCCGAGTTCGCCACCAGCACCGCTTATCTGTATTCAACCTACGAGGAAGAGTGCGAGGCCGAGCCCGATCAGCGGCAGAAAATCATGGTACTGGGCGGCGGCCCCAACCGCATCGGCCAGGGCATTGAGTTCGACTACTGCTGTGTGCACGCCGCCCTGGCGATGCGCGAGGACGGCTACGAGACCATTATGGTCAACTGCAATCCGGAGACAGTGTCGACCGATTTCGACACCTCTGATCGCTTGTATTTCGAACCGCTGACACTGGAAGACGTGCTGGAGGTGATTGCCAAAGAGCAACCCAAAGGCGTGATCGTGCAGTACGGCGGCCAGACACCGCTGAAACTGGCGCGCGCGCTGGAGGCCGCCGGAGCGCCGATCATCGGCACCTCGCCGGACTCCATCGATCTGGCCGAGGACCGCGAACGCTTCCAACAGCTGATCCAGGAGCTGAAGCTGCTGCAACCGCCCAACGGCACCGCGCGCAGCGTCGAGGCCGCTGTCAGCCTGGCCGAGGATATCGGTTATCCGCTGGTGGTGCGCCCTTCCTATGTACTCGGCGGCCGCGCCATGGAAATCGTGCACGACGAAGACGATCTGCGCAACTACATGCAAGAGGCGGTGAATGTCTCCAACGAATCGCCGGTGTTGCTCGATCGTTTTCTGGACGATGCCATCGAGGTCGACGTCGATGCGGTCTGCGACGGCGAGGACGTGCTGATCGGCGGCATTATGCAGCACATCGAACAGGCCGGCGTGCATTCCGGTGATTCGGCCTGTTCGCTGCCCGCCTACAGTCTCAGCCAGGAAATCCAGGAGCGGCTGCGTGAGCAGATGCGCGCCATGGGCAAGGCGCTCAAAGTGATCGGGCTGATGAACGCCCAGTTCGCCATTAAGGACGAAGACATCTTCGTGCTGGAGGTCAACCCGCGGGCCTCGCGTACCGTGCCCTTCGTTTCCAAGGCGACGGGTCTGCCGCTGGCGAAAATCGCCGCGCGCTGCATGGCCGGCACCTCGCTCGGCGAACAGGGCATCGGGGCGGAGCGGGTGCCGGAGTATTTTTCGGTCAAGGAAGCGGTGTTCCCCTTCGTCAAATTTCCCGGTGTCGATCCATTGCTCGGCCCGGAGATGAAGTCGACCGGCGAAGTCATGGGCGTGGGGCGCAGTTTCGGCGAAGCCTTCGCCAAGGCGCAGCGCGGCGCCGGCGAAGACCTGCCGCGCTCGGGCAAAGTGTTCATCAGCGTGCGCAACGCCGACAAGGACGACGCGGTGCAGGTAGCCCTGGAAATGAGTCGGCTCGGTTACACCCTGGTCGCCACCAGCGGCACTGCCGCGGCGATCAGCGCGGCCGGCATCGCCTGCGAAGTGGTGAACAAAGTGTTGGAAGGCCGCCCGCATATCGTCGACATGATCAAAAACGATCAGATCAGCCTGATTATCAATACCACCGAGGGTAAACGGGCGATTTCCGATTCCTACACCATCCGCGGCGCGGCTTTGCAGCACAAAGTCCCTTACAGTACGACTATCGCCCACGCTTATGCGACCAGTCTGGCGCTGAGTTGGCTGGATACCCCGGGCGTGGCGCGTTTGCAGGATCTACATCAGGAGCAGGTGGCATGAGTAAAGTACCGCTGACGCGACGCGGCGCACAGAAGCTGCAAGAGGAGCTGACGCGACTGAAGACCGTCGATCGGCCGCGCATCATTCAGGCGATCGCCGATGCGCGCGCCCACGGCGATTTGAAGGAGAACGCCGAGTACCACGCCGCGCGCGAACAGCAGAGTTTTGCCGAAGGGCGCATCAAGGAAATCGAGGGCAAACTGTCGAACGCCAACATCATCGATGTCGCGAGCGTCGACGCCGGTGGCAAAGTGGTGTTCGGCGCCACGGTGGATTTGTGCGACGAAGACAGCGGCGAAGAACTGAGCTACCAGATCGTCGGCGAGGACGAGGCCGACATCAAGCAGAACCAGATATCGGTGGGCTCGCCCATCGCCCGTGCGCTGATTGGCAAGAGCGCGGGCGATGTCGCCACCGTGATCGCCCCGGGCGGCGAGCGCACTCTGGAAATCATCGACGTGCGCTACGAATAGGCGCCCCCGGTGTCCGAGCTTCAGTTGTCCGCCGCAGAGCGGATTCTGCTCACGGTGTGGGTCGGCGGTTTGTGGACTGTGGGCTACATCGTCGCCCCGGCTCTGTTCGCCAACCTCGACGACCGCGCCCTGGCCGGCTCCTTGGCCGGGGTGATGTTTCAGATCGTGGCCTACCTCGGGCTGGCCTGCGGCGCAATGCTGTTGCTGTTCAACCAGTTGCGCAGCGCCGCTCGGCGCCTTAACTGGCGGGCGCTGGTGTTGTCGGGCATGCTGGTGCTGATCGTGGTCGGCGAGTTTGTGCTGGCGCCGATGATTGCCGGCCTGCGTGCGCAGGGGCTGACCGAGGCTGCGCAGTTCGCGCGTTTGCACGGCATCGCGGCGACAGCGTATCTGCTCACCAGCCTGCTCGGTTTGCTGCTGGTGATTGCTCCGCCGGCAACAGACTCGCAGCCGCGGCGGTGAAAATGCAGTGGCCGTTTGTCTGGATTGCCCTGGGCCTTGGCCTGTTATTGGCGCTGGTGTTGCTCACTACCGGTGCCCTGGCCGATGACGCCGAACGCGCTCTGCCGCTGCTGACACAGCTGATGATCGCGGAGTTCGGCTTTTTTCTCACCGCGATTGGCGCCGGCGCGGGTCTGCGCGCCTCCCGGGCGGGTGGCTTTACCGCTGCGCAGGCTATTGCCGTGGCTGGCTGTGTGTTACTGGCGGGCGGCTTTTTGTGGCTGGGCGTGCGGTTGTGGCCGGGTGGCGGCGGACTCTGATAGCGCGGACCCTGCCGGGCGCTGCCGTCTGTGCACAAAGGCGGGTGCGGAACTGTTTTGCCGCGACGGACGCCGCCACTATTACCGCTGTAAGCAGTGCCTGCTGGTGTTCGTACCGCCGATGCAATTGCTCTCGGCGGTGGCGGAAAAAGCCGAATACGATCTGCACCAAAACGATCCGGACGACCCCGGTTACCGGCGTTTTCTCGGCCGTCTGTTTGAGCCTCTGCAAGCTCGTCTGCCGCCGTCCAGCCACGGCCTGGATTTCGGTTGCGGACCGGCTTCGGCGCTGCCGGTGATGTTGGCCGAGGCCGGCCACAGCGTGGCGCTGTATGACCGGTTCTATGCGCCGGATCGCGCTGTGTTGCAGCGCCGCTATGATTTCATCACCGCCACGGAAGTCGTCGAGCACTTACACCGCCCGGGGGCCGAGCTGCGTCAGTTGTGGGCGCTGCTGCGCCCGGGCGGTGTCCTCGCCTTAATGACCAAGCTGGTCGTCGATGGTGAGGCCTTTGCGCGCTGGCACTACAAGAACGACCCGACGCACGTGGTTTTTTTCTCCCGCGAGACCTTCGCCTGGCTGGCCGCCGAGTGGCGGGCAGAGCTGGAAATCATCGGTCAGGACGTGATCCTGCTGACGCGCCAGAGCTGAGATCAGAGCGTGGCGAAGTTGGAGTTTTTGTCGCGGCGCAGAAACAGCAGGGCGGTGTTGCCGACCCGTTGCACCAGCGTCGCCCGGCTGCGTGCACACAGCTGTTCGATCATGCCGTCGCGCGCCTCGCGTGCGCCGACGCTGAGCTTTACTTTCATCAATTCGTGGTGCGCCAGCGAGCGGTCGAACTCTTCCAGCAGGCTCTCGGACAGGCCGCCCGCGCCGACCAGAATCACCGGCTTTAACTGGTGGCCGAGACCGCGTAATCTCTTTTTTTGTTCGTCCGTCAGATGCATGCTGATATGAAGCCCCGGCCGCGGCCGGCCCCGTGAAGTCAAACAGGCGCAGCAGTATACAGAACTCTACCTATGGCACGCAGCAAAAGCAGTCACCGCTGGTTGAAAGAACATTTCGACGACGAATTTGTCAAACGGGCACAACGCCAGGGCTGGCGTTCGCGCGCGGTATTCAAGCTGGAGGAAATCCAGCAGCGCGACGCCCTTATCCAGCCCGGCATGACCCTGGTGGACCTGGGGGCCGCCCCGGGTGGCTGGAGCCAGTACGCGCTGGGCCTGCTCGGGCGCAAGGGCAGGGTGGTGGCTACCGATATACTGCCGATGGAGCCCTTGCCCGGCGTGGAGTTCGTCGAGGGGGATTTTCGTGACGAGCAGGTGCTGGAAGAGCTCTTAAACCGCTTAACCGGCCGGGAAATCGACCTTGTAATGTCCGATATTGCCCCCAATATCACTGGGGTGGGTGCGGTCGATCAGCCCAGGGCCATGTATCTTGCGGAATTGGCAATAGATTTCGCCGATCGCGTCGTGCGCCCCGGCGGCGGCCTGCTGGTGAAGTTGTTCCAGGGGGAAGGTTTCGACCCGTTATTGAAAGACTTGCGCGGGCGTTATGAGAAAGTATTGATGCGCAAGCCGAAGGCTTCCCGCCCACGTTCGCGCGAAGTCTATGCGCTGGCTAGGGGCCGTAAAGTATAGTATGTTTAGAAAACGCCAAATGCGCCGAAACGCCTTACAGGACAATATCTTCGGGTGTCGTCCAAACGGTGCGTCACCGTCAGGATTTAAGAGGTAACCGATTTGAACGACATGGCGAAAAATATTCTTCTATGGGTGATCATTGCGATCGTCCTGATGTCCGTATTCAACAACTTCGGGCCGCCGACGCCGCGCGCCCAGAGCGTCGCGTATTCGGATTTCATTGCTGACGTCAAGAGCGGCCGCGTACAAAGCGTGGTCATCGATGGCCGGGTGGTCAAAGGCAAGCTGTCCAGTGGCGAGAACTTCTCCAGCTACACCCCCAACGACCCGCAGATGATCAACGATCTGCTCAGCAACGGCGTTCAGGTCAAGGCCCAGGCGCCGGAGCAGGAATCGCTGTTGATGCAGATCTTCATTTCCTGGTTCCCGATGCTGTTGCTGATCGGCGTATGGATCTTCTTCATGCGTCAGATGCAGGGCGGGGGCGGCGGCCGCGGCGCCATGTCCTTTGGCAAGAGCCGCGCGCGCATGCTCGGCGAGGATCAGGTTAAAGTGACCTTCAATGACGTTGCCGGCGTCGAGGAAGCCAAAGACGAAGTCGCCGAGCTGGTGGAGTTTTTGCGCGATCCCAGCAAGTTTCAGAAACTCGGTGGCAAGATTCCGCGCGGCGTGCTGATGGTCGGCTCGCCCGGTACCGGTAAGACCCTGCTGGCCAAGGCCATCGCCGGCGAAGCCAAGGTGCCGTTCTTTACCATCTCCGGTTCCGACTTTGTCGAAATGTTCGTCGGTGTCGGCGCCTCGCGCGTGCGCGACATGTTCGAGCAGGCGAAAAAACACGCGCCCTGCATTATCTTTATCGACGAGATCGACGCCGTCGGCCGCCATCGTGGCGCCGGTTTGGGTGGCGGACACGACGAGCGCGAGCAGACCCTCAACCAGTTGCTGGTGGAAATGGACGGCTTCGAGGGCAACGAAGGCGTCATCGTCATCGCCGCCACCAACCGTCCCGACGTGCTCGACCCGGCACTGCTGCGCCCGGGCCGTTTCGACCGTCAGGTGGTGGTGCCGCTACCGGATATCCGCGGCCGCGAACAGATTCTTAAAGTCCACCTGCGCCGCGTGCCGGCCGCAGACAACGTCAACCCGACGGTGATTGCGCGCGGTACGCCCGGATTTTCCGGCGCTGATCTCGCCAACCTGGTCAACGAGGCCGCGCTGTTCGCCGCCCGCGCCAACAAGCGTCTGGTGGACATGGACGACCTCGACAAAGCCAAGGACAAAATCATGATGGGCGCCGAGCGCCGCTCCATGGTGATGAACGAAGAGGAGAAGAAGCTCACCGCTTATCACGAGGCGGGGCACGCCATTGTCGGTCGCCTGGTGCCTTCGCACGACCCGGTCTACAAGGTCAGCATCATCCCCCGCGGCCGGGCCCTGGGCGTGACCATGTTCCTGCCCGAAGAGGATCGCTACAGCTTCACCAAGCAGCGCCTGGAAAGCCAGATCTCCAGCCTGTTCGGTGGGCGTATCGCCGAAGAGATGATTTTCGGCGCCGACATGGTGACCACCGGCGCTTCCAACGATATCCAACGTTCCACCGAACTGGCGCGCAACATGGTCACCAAATGGGGCCTTTCCGAGCGTCTGGGTCCGCTGACCTACAGCGAAGAGGACGGCGAGGTGTTCCTCGGCCACTCCGTGACCCAGCACAAGAACGTTTCGGATGAAACCGCGCACGCTATCGACGGCGAGATTCGCGCCATTATCGACCGCAATTACGCGCGGGCGGAAAATCTGCTGAAGGAGAACATGGATAAGTTGCACACCATGGCCGACGCGTTGATCAAGTACGAGACCATCGACAGCGACCAGATCGACGACATCATGTCCGGTAAACCACCGCGCGAGCCGCGCGACTGGGACGACGACCAGAGCAAAGGCAGCGGCCCGGCGCCGAGCCCGAAGGCAAAAGATAGTAAAGACGGTGCCGACCCCATCGGCGGTCCCGCCGGCCAACACTGAGCGGCCGCTGGACTGTAACGGCAAGCCGCTAGACCTGTCGCGCCCCCAGGTGATGGGGGTGCTCAACGTCACCCCCGACTCCTTTTCGGACGGGGGTGATTTTTTTTCCGTCGAGCAGGCCCTGGCGCGCGCCCTGACAATGCAGGCCGAAGGCGCGGCAATTATCGATATCGGCGGCGAATCGACCCGCCCCGGCGCCCAGCCGGTGCCTGTGGAGGAGGAAATCCGCCGCGTGGTGCCGGTGATCGAAGCGCTGCGTGCGCGCCTGCGGGTGCCGCTGTCCATCGATACCCAGAAACCCGAAGTGATGCGCGCCGCGGTGGCCGCCGGCGCCGGGCTGATCAACGACGTCAACGCCCTGCGCGCGCCCGGCGCGCTGCAGGCGGCAGCCGATTGCAGCGTGCCGGTGTGCCTGATGCACATGCAGGGTGAGCCGCGCAGTATGCAGGCAGCGCCGCATTACGAGGACGCGGTGGGCGAGGTAGGGGCGTTTCTCCAGGAGCGGCTGGCGGCCTGCGCAGAGGTCGGTATCGATCCTCAGTGCATTCTCCTCGACCCCGGTTTTGGTTTTGGCAAAAGCGTGCAGCATAACCTGCAACTGCTGGCGGGTCTGCACCGTCTTACCGGGCTTGGCCGGCCCTTGCTGGTGGGCCTGTCACGCAAGTCAATGATTGGTAAAATGCTGGGGCTGGACGTAGCGCAGCGCCTGCCGGCGAGCATCGCCCTGGCGGTGCTGGCCGTTGAGCGCGGCGCGACACTGGTGCGCGTACACGACGTGGCGGCCACCTGGCAGGCACTGCAGGTGACTCACGCGCTGCGTGCGGCTACGGCTTAAAACACTCCCGCCGATAACGGGATACCTTTGGGGGGAACATGGCAAGAAAATATTTTGGCACGGATGGGATACGCGGGCGTGTCGGTGAGCCGCCGATCACCGCCGCCTTCATGCTGCAGCTCGGCTGGGCGGTGGGTAGGGTGCTCGGCCAGGGCCGCTGCGCGCGGGTGGTGATCGGCAAGGACACGCGCATCTCCGGCTACATGTTCGAGTCGGCCCTCGAAGCGGGGCTGTCGGCCGCCGGCATCGACGTGCGCCTGCTGGGCCCTATGCCGACTCCGGCCATCGCCTATCTGACCCGCACCCTGCACGCCTGCGCCGGCATTGTCATCAGCGCCTCGCACAACCCTCACTACGACAACGGCATCAAATTCTTTTCCGCCGAGGGCAGCAAACTGCCCGATGACGTCGAGGCCGCCATCGAGGAGCAGTTGACGCGGGACATGGACACCGTGTCGTCAGAGCGTCTCGGCAAGGCCGAACGCATCGACGACGCGCGCGGACGCTACATCGAGCATTGCAAAAGCACTTTCCCCACGCGCCTGGACCTGCGCGGACTGAAAATCGTCGTCGACTGCGCCAACGGCGCCACCTATCAGGTCGCGCCCAGCGTGCTCAAAGAGCTCGGCGCCGAAGTGGTGAGTATCGGCGTGCAGCCGGACGGTCTTAACATCAACCACAACTGCGGCTCCACCGCGCCGGAAAGCCTGCGTCTGCGGGTGCTGGAAGAACGCGCCGACCTCGGCATCGCTCTGGACGGCGACGGCGACCGCGTGCTGATGGTCGACCACAGCGGCGAACTGGTGGACGGTGACGAACTGTTGTATGTCATCGCGCGCGCGCGTCACGATAGCGGCAAACTGAACGGGCCGGTGGTCGGCACCCTGATGAGCAACCTCGGTCTGGAACTGGCGCTGAAAGCAGCCGGCATCGAGTTGCTGCGCGCCAATGTCGGCGACCGCTACGTGCTGGAAATGATGCAGGCCAACCAGAGCATCCTCGGCGGTGAATCCTCCGGCCACATCATCTGCCTGGACCGCACCACCACCGGCGACGGCATCGTCTCGGCCCTGCAGGTGCTGGCCGCCGTGGTGCAGAGCGGTTCCAGTCTGCAGACCTTACGCCGGGGCATGTCCAAATTCCCCCAGATCATGATCAACGTACCGCTCGCCGAGCGCATCGACATCAGCGACAACCCCGGCGTGCGGCAGGCGGTTAAAGAAGCCGAAGCGCGCCTGCAGGACAAAGGACGGGTACTGTTACGCGCTTCCGGCACCGAGCCGCTGATCCGCGTCATGGTCGAAGGCGAAGATGACGCACTGGTGCGCGAACAGGCCGAACACCTGGCAAAAGTCGTCGAGCAGACCGTTGAACGGAAAATCAAGTCGGCCTGATCGGCCCCCGGTGCCCGGGTGAAACTACTGCGAAAGGGCCGTTTGCCCCTCATCGTATTGGCCGCCCTGGGCTTGCCGTTCGCGTTGATCGGCTGGAACCTGCACACCTTCAACCGCCTCACCGACGAGGCACCGATCGCCACCCTGCGTTTCGTGCAGATGGCGCCACAACGCTACGCCGTGGAACTGCGCAGCGGCGATTTCTGCCAGCCGCAGCACTACCAACTGGACGGCGACCAATGGCGCCTGGACGCGCGCTTTCTCAAATGGAAACCCTTCGCCAACCTGTTCGGCCTGGACGCACAATATCGCCTCGAACGTCTCGGCGGTCGCTACAGCAACATCCACGAAGCCAACAGCCGCAACCCGGTCGCCTATGAAATCGGCGACAAACCCGCCGTCGATCTCACCGACTACCTGAACGA
>JASBSN010000010.1 GCA_030148915.1 Thiogranum sp. | reverse complement strand
CGTACCCTCTGCGGTTGAGGCATGTTTTTCCAGATAGGCGATCAGCGTGGCCAACTCATCCGCCGTCGGCGCAGCGATGTTCATCGGGCTGTTGTTGCGGCTCATCCACTGCATGCGGGTATTCATGCGTTCCACGGTTGCCGGCCAGCCAGCAGCACTATGTTGTTTGGGACTGGGCAGACCGTGGCACTGGGTGCAGTATTGTGTGACGAACCTGGCACCAGCGGCATCGGGTTCCGGCAACTGTGCCGCATCGAGTGCACGCGGCATGGCGCCGCCCATCATCATGCCATTCATCATGCCGCCGCAGCGGCCTTCCCGGTTTCCGCCGCAGACACCGCACATGCCATGAGCCAGTCGTTGATCGACAGTAGTCGACCGCTGGACTTCACGCATCTGGAAAGGATTTTCATCGGCGGCCAAAGACGGCACGGCCGTCAGGGAAACGACCAACGTGGTTGCAGCGGTGGCTATAAAGGTGTGGTTACGTTGTTTCATGAGTAATGCCCTTTTAAATTAATAGCTGTGTTTGCGATGTCGGTCAACACACCGAAGCCTTCCGTTTTGAGAACCTCGGTCACCACGTCGATGGCGCGCTCGAAGTCCATGGGAATCGTCTTGCCAAAACCGTATTTCATCGTCATGTGTAATTACCTCGCTGTTAAGGATTACGTTAGAAGTTTGTGTCAATCCGCTGTCAGTAGTTGCCTGAGCTGAGCCGCGTTGGCTTCATCAATAGCAATCACGCGCCGTTCATCGATGATCAATGTCGGGCAGTGTCGGATACCGAACCGTTCTGCAATTTCAGGCTCGTCCTCGACGTAGCGCCTTTCATAGGCAAATCCCAGCGCCTGAAGCTCCTTCTCTACAGCAATACAATTGCATGGCTCACTGGTCAGTAAGGTGATTTTCATTCTGTTCCCCCTTGTCTTGGCGCGCTTTCAAGTTGCTGGTAGGCATCCGACTTCTTAACATACAGCGAAATTTTCATGGCAAACTCCCGGCGCGCTGCTCCCGACCCGACTCTCTCCGCGGACGAGGATGTTGCAGCTCCATGGCGGTGACCCCGATACCGGAACCGTCATCCTTGTAGATCACGTCGATCACCACGCGCTCATCAAAGACCAGGGTGAAACTGCGCACACCCAGTTCCCAGACAGTCTCCTGCACAGTCTTTAGGTCGCCATTAGGCAACCGGTAGGCCTTCTGGTCATCGGCATAGCCGAGCATGTACACCCAACCCTGTTTGCCGTTGGCCAGCAGGATTTTTTTATCTGGCGCACCGTGATAGGAAAACGTGACCTGCCGGGTGATGACACCCAGCGGATAGTCGTCCAGTGCCGACTCTGGATCGGTATATGTACCGAACGTTGGCGGCTTGGGCAGATAACCGGGGTCAGCCAGGCTGGCGCCCATCCACAGGACGCATAGCATGAAAATCCCTCGCTTGAACATGATGACCTCCTCGTGTGTCAACTTCGCTGACCACACGGATAGCGAAAACAGCACACAGCATTTCTCTGGAACACAGCGTTGTGAACGCCGAATAGAACATCGTATCGGCGCTACGACAGAGCACGCCGCGACTCAGGCGGCGCGGGAGGTTTTAAGCGATGGGAGGATGTGTTGGCGGTGATGCCGCAAGAGAAGAATAAGTGCCACGAATGGAGATGCCATCAAAAACGGCGGGCACGCACTTACTCGGGGAGAAGACGTTCGGTAATGCGACATGACTGACACAGGTATTACACCAGTTATCACAGTCAAGCCCCGGGGTCGATTGGCCGGCCGGGGCTGAATCATCGGTGGACACAGAAAAACGGCTTCCTTCATCGGCGCACCCCGTCAGCGCACAGTTATCCGCCGCCCAGGCAATATTGAGCGTAATCAAGGACGCGATCAGCAGGTGTACCATCGTCAGGACCAGGGTGCGGCTCATGCCATCAGCTCCTGTTGTAGAAATGGTGATTGCATCTTAGCTCCGCAACATCCGCAAGCCACTGCCGATCACCACGAACTCGCTGACCTCGTGAGCCAGCACGGCGACGGGCAAGGAAAACACCCCGGCTACTGCACCGATGACCAGGCTGCCGATGACTGCAACCGACAAGGCCAGATTCTGGCGGATCACGCGCCAGTTGCGGCGACTGAAGCGGATCAGGTACGGCAACCGCGAAAGATCATCGGCCATCAGCGCGACGTCCGCCGTCTCCAGAGCGACATCGGTACCGGCGGCGCCCATGGCGATACCAACATGGGCGGCAGCCAGGGCCGGGGCATCGTTGACACCGTCGCCCACCATGGCCACACGGCCGTATTGTCGGTCGAGTTCTTCCACCTTGCGTGTTTTGTCTTCGGGTTTGAGTTCTGCAAACACTTCGTCGATACCGGCCTGCGCGGCAATGGCATGGGCCGTGCGCGAATTGTCGCCCGTCAACATGATGACTTTGTGAATCCCGGCCTGTTTCAAGTCGGCGACGGCATCTGCGGCTTCAGGCCGCAACGGATCGGCGATGGCAATGAGGCCGAGCGCCTCCTGCCCGGTGCCAATGATAACGACTGTGTTGCCGGCCATCTGCAAGGCCTCGATGCGCGATTCGGCATCGGCCAGCTCGACCTGTTTTTCAGCAAACAACACCGGGCTGCCGATGAAAAATTGTTCGCCCTTTACCAGGCCGGTGGCGCCAGCGCCAGTGAGTGACTGGAAGTCTTCGGCAGGCACAAACTCAATGTCCTGCTCTGCGGCACGCGCCAGAATGGCGCGCGCCAGCGGGTGCTGGGAGCGAGCCTCGAGTGCCGCGGCAGTGGCCAGCACCTGTGATCCACGATGGCCGTTCAACGGCACGATGTCCGTGATCCGCGGCTGCCCCACTGTCAGGGTACCGGTCTTATCCAGCGCGACCACCCGCACCCTGGCCAGATTTTCAAGGTGCACGCCACCCTTGATCAGAATGCCGTTGCGCCCGGCGGTACCAATGGCCGCCACCAACGTGATGGGAATGGAGATCACCAGGGCACAGGGCGCCGCGGCAACCAGGAATACGGTGGCGCGGGTCAGCCACTCCTGCCAATCAAAACCCATCAACGCGGGCACCAGCGCGAGCAGAATACCGACACCCAGTACCGCCGGGCTATAACGGCGGCCGAAACGCTCGATGAAACGCTGGCTGCGACCCTTGCTGGCCTGGGCCTCTTCCACCAGTTGGATGATGCGTGCCAGTGTGTTGTCGGCCGTTGTCCTCGTGACCCGCACGGTGAGCGCGCCCTCACCGTTGAGGGTAGCTGCGAATACAGTATCGCCCACCACTTTCTCAACCGGCACCGATTCACCGGTGACCGGGGCCTGGTTGAGGCTGGAGCGGCCTTCGATGATTTCACCATCGGTGGCCAGCGCCTCGCCGGGATAGACGATGAAATGATCGCCGACCTCAAGTTGTTCCACCGGGATACGCATTTCTTTGCCATCGCGTACCACCAGAGCCGTCTTGGGTGCCAGATCCATCAATGCACGGATGGCATTGCGGCTGCGCTCTTCCGTATAACCCTCAGCCGCCTCGGAGATGGAATAGAGAAACACCAGCATCGCGGCCTCCGCCCACTGGCCCATGAGACCGGCAACGACCGCCGCTGTACTCATCAACAACTCGATACCGATTTCTCGTTCCGCGACCAACGTCGTGATGGCTTCGCGGCCGAAATACCAGCCACCGATGACGACAGCGAGGAGATACAGACCGGTTTCCGGCAGCAGCGCCAGCCCCAGCTTGCCGCCGAAAAAGCCAATCGCCAGAAGCAGGCCGGAGGTCGCCGAAGTGACCACCTGCGGGTTACGCCAGGGTGGAGGCATCGCCTGTCCGGCCTCAACGGTGGCGCAACCCGTGCAGGCCATTATTTGGCTTCCACCTTCAGATCCTCGGATAAAATACCCACCCGGCAACACCCACCTTCGCGCAAACACATCCGTTCTTCGAAGTGCGCGAGATCCGTTTGATAGACCTGATCCGGATCCGGCAGCGCGCGGACAGTGGCATACAGTGTGTCGAGATAGGACGGTGTCAATACCAGACGGTGGTAAACCCAACGCCCCTCCTTCTGGGAAGACAACAAACCCGCCTGGCGCAGAATTTTCAGATGGCGGGAGAGCTTGTACGCCGGCTCCTGCAAGCTGTCGACCAGTTCGCACAGACAGGCCTCTTCATCCGTCGTCGCCATCAGACGGATGATGCGTAGCCGGGTCTCGTCGGCCAGGGCCTGGAACAGGGTTTCCGGCTGGATGGTAATTAATTGCATA
>JASBSN010000004.1 GCA_030148915.1 Thiogranum sp. | reverse complement strand
GGTGTCGCGTCTGCGCTTGAACAGTGTGCTGTCGCCGGCGGGCAGCAAACGCAAGCCGCTGAAGCTACTCAGCACCGCGGCGCGCGGCAACGGCGGAGAAAAGTAACGGTTGCGGGTATCGAGCAGATAGGTGATTTCCCCCGGCAGCGGAGCGCTGTCGCCGGGGTCGCCCTGATAAGGCGTCTCGGTGGTGCCGATCAGTGTTTGCCCCTGCCACGGCATGACGAATACCGCGCGCTGATCGGCCGCTTCCAGGTAATAGACCCCGCGCCGCGGCGTGCCCGGCACAATAATGTGCGTGCCTTGTACCATCTGCATGGGGAGCATGCTCGGCGTGGGGTCAAATTTCGCCAGGTTCTGATTGGCCCAGGGGCCGCTGGCGTTGACCACGTACCGGGTATCGACGTCGAGGTGCGTGTCGCCGCTGGCACAGCTGAGCCGCCAGTGACCCGGGCCGACACGCGCCGCGCCGAGCAGCGTCGTGTCGTAGCGCAGGTCGCCGCCCAGGCGCTGTGCCTGGGCGCAGACGCGCTCGGTCAGCAGCCGGTCGTCGGTCTGTGCGTCCCAATAGCGCAGCACGGCACGCAAGCCCTCAGGCTGCAGGCCGTCCAGGTGTGGCCATTCGCGTCGCGGTACGCGGCTAAAGCCCTTGCCGCCAAGCAACGCATACAGCATCAGCCCGCCGGTGATCAGCCAGGCGCCACGGCGCATCGAGCGGTAGACGGGAATGTGAAAAGGCACCAGTTTTACCAGGTCTGGCTGTTGCTCCAGCAGACGCCGGCGTTCGGCGAGGCATTCGCGCACCAAACGGAATTGGCCGCTTTCCAAATAGCGCAAACCGCCGTGGATCAGTTTCGAGGATTTACTTGAGGTGCCGAGCCCGGCCTGTGCGTACTGTTCCACCACCAGCACGCGGTGACCGCGCCCCGCCGCTTCCCGGGCCACGGCGGCACCGTGAATACCGGCGCCGATGACCGTCAGGTCATAGCGCGGCATGGGCACAGGCCCGCTGTGCGAGTTGCGGGTGGCGCAGCATGGCGCCGATGTCGGCGGTTTCGATCAGCGCCACACCGCGTGCCGCCCAGGCCAGCGCCTGGCGTGGCTCGACGATATCGTAGAGCATCCACTGCCAGGGGCCGGACCAGGGTGTGGCGGCCTCAGGCAGTTTGCACGCATTGCAAATCAGGTAGTCCGGGGCCAGCGCCCGTGCCTGTGCCCGCTGCCGCTCGTTGTATTGCCTCAGCACCCAGCCGATGGGTATCGTGGCGCGCTGGCGCAGCCAGGCCAGCGCCTGAGCGTTGTAGCTGATAAGGGTGCATTGTCGCCGCTGCGCGAGCAGCAGCGGCAACAGATGTTGCATCACCGTTTCGAGGCCACGGTGGGTGAGGCTCTCTTGCTTGATTTCCACCATGGCGCGCGCCTGCGGCCAGGCCGAGAGCCGCGCCAGGGTGTCCGCCAGTGTCGTCACCGGAGTGGGTGCGAACCGCTCGCCGAAACGCTGCGGCTCGTGGACACTGGCGCTGAGCCGGTGGCTGTCGCTGTCGAGCACCGACAAGTCCACGCCGGCGGTGCGCAGCAGGTTGTCGTCGTGCGCCAGGACAAAACAGTTGTCGCGGCACATCTGGACGTCAAACTCCAACCAGCAGGCGCCGGCGCGCAGCGCCGCCTCCAGGGCCACCCAGGTGTTTTCCGGATACTCGTTCAGGTAACCGCGGTGCGCAACCAATTCTGGAATCATAAGCTTATGCATGTCTATGGGCGTCGAGCCGTCGCTGTAATAGTTCACCGAAACGCCGGTAACGCGTTATCAGGTGCGGGTCGCTTTTCGCTTCGAAACGGTCCCTGGCATCAGGCGCCGCGGGGGGCCAGTCGACGGGTTGTCCGGCGGCCAGCCAGGCGACACCGCGGGCGCTGGCTTCGCGCTCAGGGCTACGCGTCACCGGCAGACCTGTCAGGTTGGCGAGTTTCTGGCACAAGGGGTCGAGCCGCGACAGGCCGCCGCTGACGCGCAATCCGTGGAGGGTAAGGCGTTGCTGTATCAGTTCCAGGTTGACGTTCAGCATAAACAGAATGCTTTCCGTCACCGCCACGGCGGATACTGCCGGCGAGGCCTGTGCTGTGTCCGGGTGAAAGGCCGGTTTAAGCCCCGTTTCCCACCAGGGAGAACCGAGCCCGCCAATGCTGTTTATGAACAGCGGTGGCGTTATATCTTGCCGTAGCCAGTGCGCCAAGCCGCCGCCGATGTCGCTGTCGGGAAATTGCTGTTGTAGCCATTGCAGCGCATTACCCGCGCCGTTGACAGTGCCTTCGGCGAGGTAACGGCATGCCTGTGCCTGACTGATCGCGATGCTGGTTAAAAGCCCCGGCACCTCGACGCCTGGCGGCAGGTCGGCGAGGACAAAGGCGCCGCTGCCGAGGTTGATCAGCGCGGTGCCGCGCTCCGGTGCGCCGTCGCCGAACCAGGCGGCGTTCTGGTCGCCACAGGTGGCCGTGACCGGAATGGCATAATCGGTGAGACAACCATAGTCGCCGATCACCGGCGCCACCGCCGGTAAGCGTGCGAGCGGTACTTGGAACCACTCGAGCAGCTGTGCCGACCAGCGACGGCTGTGGATATCCAGTAACTGCATCCGCTGAGCATTACTATGATCGACCTGGCAGGTGGTGCTACCGGTAAGCCGCTGCAGCAGAAAAGCCGCCAGTGGGCCGAGCCACAGGTTTTGCTCGCCGCGGCAGGCGTGGTTCAGCCAGTGCAGTTTGCTGGCGCCATAGTGAGCCGATAACGGTAGGCCCGAGAGCCCTTTTACAGCACCGGCGTGCTGTTGCAGCGCGCCGAGTCGCGCCGCGCCGCGCGTATCCTGCCAGCTGAGCGCGGGCGTGAGCGGGGTGCCGTCGTGACGCCAGGCCAGTACCGTGGAGCGCTGGGTGCACAGACCGCAGGTCGTGACGGCCCGGCGCTGCGCGCCGGTGAGCGTGTTCAGCACCGCGTCGATGACTGTGTTGACGCTCTCCAGCAGTTGCGCGCTGTCGTGTTCGATGTGGCCGGCTCGCGGGCGTGCCAGCGTCACGGGTAGCAGTTGCGCGGCGATACGGCGACCGTGCCGGTCGAGCACCAGGGCGCGGCTGGCGTGGGTGCCCTGATCGATGGCCAATGTATACTCCATGGTCAGGTACCATAGCCGCTGGCGTGCGCGGCCAACAGCCCCGGCGGCCAAAAACTCTTTGCAGCCACGGATTCAACCACCCCACACAGGCCGGTCATGAACGCATCGTTTCAACTCCATCCGCGCCTGGCCGCCGATTGTATCCGCATCGGTCGCCTGCCGCTCAGCGAACTGTTGCTGCTCAACGATGCACGCTACCCCTGGTTTGTCCTGGTGCCGCGCCGTGACGGCGTGCACGAGGTGTTCGAGCTGTCCGAGCAGGATCAGCGCCAGCTGTGGCAGGAGTCGGCGCAGCTCTCGCGTTTTATGCAGCAGGCGTTTCAGGCGGACAAGCTAAACATTGGCGTGCTCGGCAATCTGGTGGCGCAATTGCACGTGCACCATATCGCCCGCTACCACCGCGATCCCGCCTGGCCCGGGCCCGTCTGGGGTCACAGCCCGGCCGAGCCCTATAGCCCGCAGGCGCTCAGCGAGCGCGTGGCGATGGTCTGCGCGGCTCTGGGCGCGCAAATATTCTGAACAGTGCTATATTTTCAAGGACGTTCAACGCAAAAAATCACCCTGACAGATAAGGAGGAAAGCAGTATGGCAGTATCGGCAGTAACTTCGGATTTTAACCACGCTCCGTCTGACTGGTCGCAAGGCGATGCTCGCGCCGTGGCCGACAGCGAGGGGCTGGAGATGCAACCGGACCACTGGGAAGTCGTAGAGGCCTTGCAGGAGTACTGTGCGCGGCACGACTGTAACAAGTACAGTGTACGCGAGCTGCACGATGCCCTGGAGGAAAAATTTCATGCCAAGGGCGGCTACAAGTACCTGTACAGATTGTTTCCCGGTGGCCCCATCGCCCAGGGCTGTCGCCTGGCCGGCCTCGAACCGCCGGCCGGTGCGGTCGATCTGGGTTTCGGCAGCGTGGTGTAACCCTCCGGGCACCGCCCGCCCGCGCGCCGCTAACCGGCGACCAGGCCTTATAAGCCTGGCCGCCGGTGCAATGCGGCCGGGCCGGTAGCGTGGCATCCCTTTTCTGCTCTTTCGGCGCCGGCACTGGCTCCCAGGCGCCGGCACGCCCATAATACGGCTCGCTCCCGGCACCGCCGTGGGGGCGCTTTTTCCATTCTGTAATGACTTCACTCACAATAGCCGCTCATCGGGAGAGGATCGCTGCGCTTGAGATTTTACCGCCCCAAGTCTATCCGGCGGCTGTTGCTGGTCGGTTTTATGCTGGTCGTGGCGCCGCTGTTGACGGCGCTGATTCACGCCACTTATGAGGTGGATCGGCTCGTCGCCCAGGGACAGCGCGCGCTGTTCGCCACCGTGCGCGCCACCCAGAGCAGCCAGCTGTTGCTCGAAGCGCTCACCGATATGGAGCGAAACGCCCGTCAGTTCAAGGTGCTGGGCGATCCGGCCTTATTGGGGGTGTTCAGCGAAAACCATCAGAAATTCGTCGAAACGGTGAAGCGCCTGCAGGCGCTGAACCTGCCGCAAACGCAGCGTGACCGGCTGGCGATGATGAGTTGGGTGGAGGCGGGGATTAGCGAAACACTGGCGCGTCATGCCTATGACGCGCCGGAAACCGCGCAAGCAGTGGAGGGGTTCACAAATCTGGCGCAGGATGCGCGTGAAATCCTTGTCGACAACCGCAAGCTGGTTGAGGGTGAGGTGGCGACGCTGGAGAGCAAGGGCGCCGAGGTGCAGCGGGGGCTGGTGGTGCAGGCGGTGGCGCTGGTACCGGCCGTTCTGCTTCTGGTAGGGTTTTTCACCCTGTTGGTGAACCGTCCTATTCAGCAGGTCGATAAGGCGATCCGCCGTCTGGGCGACGGCGATTTTTCGCAGCCGGCGCAGATTGTCGGGCCGCGCGATCTGGAGCAACTCGGCGAGCGGCTGGATTGGATGCGCACCCGGCTGTTGGAAGTGGAGCAGGATAAAAGCCGCTTCCTGCGGCATATTTCGCACGAATTGAAAACGCCGCTGACGGCCATCCGCGAAGGCGCCGAGCTGCTCAACGAAGGCGTGGTCGGGCACTTGAACGATCAACAGGGCGAAATTACCGCGATTTTGCGCGACAATACCTTGCAGCTGCAAAAGCTGATAGAAAACCTGTTGGACTTCAATATTGCCAGTTCGCGTAGCACCCGGCTCCATCTGGAGCGTGTGCCGCTGCGCAGCTTGATATATAATGTTCTTACTGATCATAAAGTTGCCGTCCTTGCCCGACAGCTTGTTCTGAATGTGGCGTTGGATCCTGTAGCATTGGTGGGCGATCGCGCCAAGTTGCAGACCCTGATGGATAATCTGATTTCCAACGCCATCAAGTTTTCCCCGGAAAAGGGTAGCTTGCAGGTGCAATTGCAGGCCCGTCAGGGACAAGCGGTAATCGAGGTGGCGGATTCCGGTCCGGGCATTCCGGAAGCGGAACGCCGTCGAGTGTTTGACGCTTTTTATCAGGGTGGCAACGTCGCCAATGGACATGTGCGGGGCACCGGCCTCGGACTGTCGATTGCGCGCGAGTATGCCCAGGCGCACGGAGGCTATATCGAGGTGATCGACAGGGACGGTTCAGGCGCCTGTCTGCGGGTTGTGTTACCGCTCGAATCAACCGAGGATCAATGTGCGTAAGTTTTTGTTGTTATTGGTGTTACTTTTGACAGCCTGTCAACCGATGGCGGTCCAGCGGCGGGATCAAGGACCGGTCCCCGTGGCGTTACGGGTGGATGATGCCGCTTATTGGCTGGAGGAATGGTCGCGGTTACGGGAACTGCCCGCGGCGCAGATCAAGCAGGCGCTGGAACACCGCAACCGGGATTACGCTCGTAGGCCGGATACGCGCGCCCGCCTGCGTCTGGCGCTGCTACTGGCCGAGGGGCCGCCGAGCGTGCGCGATGAACCCCGGGCGCTGAGCTTATTGGCAGAGTTGGATGCACAGCGCGCCAGCGCCAGCTCGCGGGCGCTGGCCCAGCTGTTGCTGCAGGTGCTCCGTGAAAAGACGGGCAAGGGTGATAAAATTGCTGTTTTACAGCAAAATTTGCGCGCTTCGGAAGCGCGCGTGAAAACGCTGGAGCCGCAGTTGCGAGAATTGGAACGACAGTTGCAGGAGCTCACCCACATTGAGCAAAGCATCCAGCAACGCGAAACACCGGTAGAACGGAAGGAGAAGTAATTTGAGTGCTTGTCGTTATAGGGTCCTGTTAGTCGATGATGATCCGGCGCTGCTGCGGCTGCTGTCGATGCGGCTGTCTGCGGTGGGCTATGAAGTGGCCGCCGTGGAAAGCGGCGAAAAGGCGCTCGCGCAAATTTCACTTTTCCAACCTCACTTGGTAATCACGGACTTACGGATGGATGGCATGGACGGCATGGCGCTGTTCGACCAGATTTACCGGCGCAGTCCGGCGCTTCCGGTGATCATTCTGACCGCCCACGGGTCGATTCCCGATGCGGTAGAGGCCACCAGTCGCGGCGTGTTCGGATACCTGACCAAGCCTTTCGACAGCAAGGATTTGCTCGAGCAGGTGACGCGCGCGTTGCGCGTGACCGGCGAGCAGCACGAGCGCCGTGAGGAAGAACACGTCGCGGAATGGCGTCAAGACATCGTGACGCGCAGTCCGGTGATGGAAGACCTGTTGGGACAGGCGCGCCTGGTGGCGGCCAGCGAAGCCAGTATTTTTATTCATGGCCAGAGCGGGACCGGCAAAGAAGTGCTGGCGCGCGCCATTCACCACGCCAGTCCGCGGGCCAAGGGCGAGTTTATCGCCGTCAACTGCAGCGCGATACCGGAAACCCTGTTTGAGTCGGAATTTTTCGGTCACATGAAGGGCTCGTTCACCGGCGCCACGCGTGACCATAAGGGCCTGTTCCAGGCCGCCCACGGTGGCACCCTGTTTTTGGACGAAATCGGCGATATGCCGATGACCTTTCAGGTCAAGCTGTTGCGCGCCATTCAGGAGCGCGTCGTGCGCCCGGTGGGCGCCACCCGCGCGCTACCGGTCGATGTGCGGATCATCTCCGCCACTCACCGCGATCTCGAAGAGTTGCGTAACCTCGGCAGTTTCCGCGAAGACCTGTATTACCGGCTCAATGTCGTGGCTCTGGACATCCCGGCGCTGGTGGAACGTCGCGAAGATATCCCCCTGCTGGCGAACTATTTTCTCACGACGCTGGACGATGCCAGTAAGAAGGGCGTCAAGGGTTTCGCCGCCGAGGCGATGGAGGTTCTGTTGTCGGCCCCGTGGCCGGGCAATGTCCGCCAGCTGTTTAATATCGTCGAGCAGTCGGTCGCGTTCACCACCACCTCCCTGATTCCGGCCAGCCTGGTGCAGCGCGCCTTGCGCGACGAGGTAGACGCCGAAATGCCGGCATTTGCCGATGCGCGTTCCCGCTTTGAACGCGAATATTTGACCCAGTTGCTGCAGATCACCAACGGCAATGTCAGTCAGGCGGCGCGTATCGCCAAGCGCAACCGCACCGAATTCTACAAACTGCTGCACAAACATCATTTGAATCCGTCGCAGTTTAAAGGGGTCGCCAGCGCCAATCGGGCGTCGCTCTAAGGCGACATCCACTACGTTCAATTTGCTCAAGTTGTTCCCGTATGCAGAAAGACCGTCGTTAATTGGCGACGATTTTTGCCAATTTGACGACAGTGGCGACCCGAAAAGCGCCCAGCGGGGCGCCAACGCGCAGACACCCACAGTTCCTGCGTGCCGGCCGTCTCACCAGCGGCCGCCAAACCGACTCCCCCGCAAGGGGTCTTACGCGGCCGCCCTGGCCGCGTCTTTTTGTCGCCGCGAGCCCCGGCACCGGCCCCGCGCATTACCGGGGTGCAAGGCGCGGTCTGCGCCGGTAAGCTTGAGCGCCGGGAATTATCCGATTCACTTGTGGTCTTTAGCGGGGGCGCCTTTGTCACAGTTTTGTTGGCCCGTGCGTGTCTATTACGAAGACACGGACTGCGGCGGCGTTGTATATTACGCCAATTATCTGAAGTTCATGGAACGCGCCAGGACCGAGTACCTGCGAGCGCGGGGTTACGAACAGGGGCCGTTACGCCGGGATCAAGGCATTTTGTTTACTGTACATTCGCTGCAAGTGGATTTCAGGTCACCGGCCCGTTTCAATGACGCACTCGATGTCACTGCGTCAATCACCGAGGCCAGGCGAGCCAGTCTCACCTTCAATCAACGCATCCGGCGCAGCGGCGAGACCGCAGTGCTGTGTCAGGGCGTGGTGCGGATTGCCTGCGTGGATGCGGCATCCTTCAAGCCGGCACCGATTCCTGAAATCATCCGTACGGAGCTTTTGAATGGCGACTGATTTATCTTTTTTCAGCCTGATCACCCACGCCAGCGTAGTGGTGCAGCTGGTGATGCTGCTGCTGCTCAGTGTCTCGGTGCTGTCATGGACCATGATTTTTCGCAAACGCGGCGCCCTCAGTGAAGCGCGCGACGAGGCCGAACAATTCGAAGACCGCTTTTGGTCCGGCGGCGATCTGGCGACCTTGTACCGGCAGCTGTCGCCGCGCGCCAGTGAACTGGGCGGTCCGGCGAATATCTTTGTTTCCGGCTTCACCGAGTTCACGCGCCTGCGCCAGCGTGCCAATAGCGATCCCATGGCGGTCGTCGAAGGTGCGCAGCGTTCCATGCGAGTGGCCTTGTCGCGCGAAATGGACGAGTTGGAAACCCACCTGGCGTTCCTTGCCACGGTAGGTTCCACCAGTCCCTACGTCGGTCTGTTCGGCACGGTATGGGGGATCATGAATGCCTTTCGCGGGCTGGGTAATGTCCACCAGGCCACTCTGGCGATGGTGGCGCCGGGTATCGCCGAGGCGTTGATTGCCACAGCCATGGGTTTGTTCGCGGCGATCCCCGCGGTTATCGCCTATAACCGCTACTCCAATGACGTTGAGCGACTGGAAACACGCTATGACAATTTCCTCGAAGAGTTTTCCAGCATCCTGCACCGTCAGGCGCATGACTGAGCGCGCGCTTCGTACAGATAACGGGTAACCGATCGTGGCCAGACAGCGCATCAAGAAAAAACCCATGGCGGAGATTAACGTGGTGCCGTACATCGACGTCATGCTGGTCATGCTGGTGATCTTCATGATCACCGCGCCCCTGTTGAATCAGGGCGTGGACGTGGAGTTGCCGCAAGCGGCGGCCGAGCCGATGGAAGACCAGCAACAGGATCCGTTGGTGTTGAGCGTGGATGCCGAGGGGCGTTATTTTCTCAACATCGGTGGCGACCCCGAGGCGCCGATCGATGCCGAAACGCTGGTGACGCGCGCCGCCGCTGTGCTGCGCCAGAGACCGAAAACGCCGGTGCTGGTGCGCGGCGACGCCGGCGTCAGTTATGGGCGCGTGGTGGCCGCCATGGCCTTGCTGCAACAGGCCGGCGCCCCCAAAGTCGGCCTGGTGACCGAGCCGGAGGGCGGTTAATTCCGCACGCTGATGGGAGTGTTGCGAGACCGTCCCCGGGCCTTCGTGTACGCTGTGCTGGTGCATCTGGCGCTGCTGGCGATTCTGGTCTTCAGTCTTGACTGGACACCGTCGGTCAAACCCAGCGCCTCGGGCAAGCAGGCGCCGGTGCAGGCGGTGGTAGTCGATGCCGCAAAGCTCGATGCGGAAGTGCAACGTCAGCGGCACGCCGAGCAGAAACAGCAGCGCGAGGTGCAGGAAAAGCTCGAGCGGGCGCAACAGGCGGCGAATGCCGCCGAGCAAAAACGCAAGCAAGAGGAAAAGCGGCTCGCCGATCTCCAGCGTCAGGCCGAACAGCGCCAGAAAGTCGAGCAGGAGGCCAAACGCAAAGCCGAGGCGCAGCGTAAAGCCGAAGCCGAAAAGCAGCGCCAGGAAGCAGCAAAGCGCAAAGCTGAAGCCGAAGCTGAAAAGCAGCGTCAGGAAGCAGCAAAGCGCAAGGCCGAGGCGGAGAAAAAACGCCAGGAAGAAGAAGCAAAGCGCAAAGCCGAAGCGGAGAAAAAACGCCAAGAGGAAGCCCGGCGTAAGGCTGAGGCCGAGGCGCGCAAGGCCGCCGAAGCAGAAATGCAATCGCGCCTGGCGGCCGAACAGGAGCGCCTGGCGACGCAGCGCCAGAGCGCGATGCAGCGTATCATTGGCGAATATGTGCTGTATATTCAGGAGAAGGTGCA
>JASBSN010000126.1 GCA_030148915.1 Thiogranum sp. | reverse complement strand
GAACCGGTACGCTTTTACCACTGTCATTGCCGGCGTTGCCGCAAGGCGACGGGCACCGGGCACGCCAGCAATGTCATGCTCAAGCCGGGGCGGGTCACCTGGTTGCAGGGCGAGGATCTGCTGGGCCGCTATAAGGTGCCGGAGGCCGAACGTTTCTTCACCTGCTTTTGTAAAAACTGCGGCAGCCCCTTGCCTCGCGAGGTGCCGGAGCTGGACATGGTGGTGATCCCGGCGGGCTCGTTGGACACGGGGCTTTCGCTGACACCGCAAGCGCACATTTTCTGGGATTCGCGGGCCGAATGGTCCTGCAAGGCGGACGAGTTACCGGTGTTTGCCGAATACCCGCCCGCCTGATCGCTCAGCCGTCGCTACAGGGGCAGCGGGGCGATCTGCTGCAGTGCCCAGATCTCCCCGTTATAGTCGAGCATGGTGCGATCGGTGGAGAATTTGCCACTGCTGGCGGTGTTGAGGATACTCATGCGCGTCCAGCGCTCGGTGTCGCGGTAGGCCGCGGCCACCTGTTCCTGAGCGTCGACAAAACCGCGAAAGTCGGCGGCGGTCAGCCACGGATCCTGGGCACTGGTAAGCGAGGCGAGAATAGCGTCGAAGAGGTGTTTCTCGAAACGGTTGAAGTGCCCGCTGGCCAGTAACCGCACTACCGCCTGCAGATCGGCGTCGGCCTCGATGATCTCCTGCGGGCGGTAATCGCGCCGCGTTTCGGTGACCTCTGCGGCGTTCAGGCCGAAGAGGAAAAAATTCTCCGCGCCGACTTCCTCGAGGATCTCGATGTTGGCGCCATCCAGGGTACCGATGGTGATCGCGCCGTTCATCATGAATTTCATATTGCCGGTGCCGGAGGCCTCCTTGCCGGCGGTCGAGATCTGTTCCGACAGATCGGCGCCGGGGCAGATGACTTCCATCGCCGATACCCGGTAGTTGGGCAGAAACGCCACTTTCAGCAAATCACCCACCGCGCTGTCTGAGTTGACCACCCTGGCGACATTGCTGACCAGCTTGATAATGGACTTGGCGATAGCGTAACCCGGCGCTGCCTTGCCGCCGATCAGCACGCAACGCGGTGTCCAATCCTCGGTATCACCGCGCTTGATGCGGTTGTAAAGGTGAATGACGTGCAGCACGTTGAGCAGCTGACGTTTGTATTCATGGATGCGCTTGACCTGTACGTCGAACAGCGCGGCGGTATCGAAGCGTACACCGCAATCGCGCTCGACCAGATCGGCGAGCCGCTGCTTATTGATCAGTTTGGTTTCGTGCCAGCGCTGACAAAAGCCAGCGTCGCCGACCAAAGGCGTGAGGTTTTGCAACTCGTCGAGCTGTGTGTGCCAGCCGTCGCCGATATGTTCGCTGATGAGCTCGGACAGGCCAGGGTTGCACATCGCCAACCAGCGTCGCTGAGTGACACCGTTGGTCTTGTTGTTAAAGCGCTGCGGCCAGAGTTGGTGGAAGTCGCGAAACAAACCCTCCTGCAGCAGTCGCGAATGCAGTTCGGCGACGCCATTTACCGAGTAGCTGCCGACAATCGCCAGATAGGCCATGCGTACCATGGGCGTATCGCCTTCCTCGATGATCGACATGCGCCGCAGGCGATCGGTGTCACCGGGCCAGCGTTGTGAGACTTCGGCGAGAAAGCGCGCGTTGATTTCGTAAATGATCTCGAGCAGCCGCGGCAGCAGGTTTTCGAACATGTGCACCGGCCATTTTTCCAGCGCCTCGGGCAGCAGGGTGTGATTGGTATAAGCCATGGAGTTGCTGACTATACCCCAGGCCTTGTCCCAGTCGAGCCGGTGCTCGTCGACCAGCAGGCGCATCAATTCCGCCACGGCGATACTCGGGTGAGTGTCGTTGAGCTGAAAGCAGTGTTTTTCGGCCAGGGCGTTGAAATTGCGACCGTGCAAGCGCACCCAGCGGCGCAGCACATCCTTAAGACTCGCCGAGGCGAGAAAATACTGCTGGCGCAGGCGCAACTCTTTGCCGTTTTCACTGGCATCGTTGGGGTACAGCACCATAGTGATGTGTTCGGCGTTGTTCTTGGCGGCAACCGCCTCGGTGTAATCGCCGGCGTTGAATTCGTCCAGGTCGAACTCATCGGTGGCAGTGGATTTCCACAGACGCAGGCTGTTGACGGTGTTGTTGCGGTAGCCGGGTACCGGGATGTCGTAGGGCATGGCGACCACGTCGTGGGTGTTCACCCAACGCACCCGCAACCGGCCGTTTTCATCCCGGTAGTGTTCCGTATGGCCGCCGAAATGAATGCGCTGGGTATACTCGGGGCGTTCCAGCTCCCAGGGGTTGCCGTCGCGCAGCCAATGGTCGGGCTCCTCGACCTGGAAGCCGTTGAGCAGTTCCTGACGGAACATGCCGTATTCGTAACGCAGCCCGTAACCCAGCACCGGCAATTGCAGGGTCGCGCAGCTGTCGAGAAAACAGGCCGCGAGCCGGCCCAAACCGCCGTTGCCGAGGCCGGCGTCGTGCTCGGCGTCTTCCACCTCCTCGAGCTCGATGCCGTACTCGTACAACATCCGGCTGACGGCGTCGGTGATGCCGAGGTTGAGCATGGCGTTACTCAAGGATCTGCCCATGAGAAATTCCAGGGACAGGTAGCACGTGCGGCGGGCGTCTTTCTCTTCGTAGGCGAAACGTGTCTCTTTCCAGCGTTCCATCAGACGGTCGCGCACCGTGTAGGCCAGCGCCTCGTAGAGGTAGTGCGGCGTGCAGTGTTGCTTGTCTCTGCCGAGGGTGCGGTTGTAGTAGCGCAGAAAATCCGCGTCGAGTGCCGCCTTGTCCATCGCCAGCGGCGGCAGTTCGGTCAGTTTGGGGTGTGGGAGTAGGGCATTGGGGGT
>JASBSN010000121.1 GCA_030148915.1 Thiogranum sp. | reverse complement strand
TGGGCGAAGCCTTTCTGGATGAAAACGAAGACAACCTCTACCAGCTCGGCGAGCCCTTCGCCGACTTCAACAGCGACGCCACGCGAAACGGCCCCGACACCGTTTACAATGGCGTTGTGTGCAACAGCACCACTTGCACGGTTTCGACGCTAAACGTGCGCGACTCGGTGGTGCTGGTAATGTCCGGTTCGAGCGCAAACATCACCATGCCCGGCACCATTACCGCGCCGACCACCGTCATTGTCGATATCGTTGACGTAAACGGCCAAGTCATGCCGGCGGGAACCACCGTTACCGCCGCCACCAATAACGGCACAATTGGTGGCCCCAGTACCTTCACCATTCCCAGCACGTCGACTAATTGTAGGTTGACGCCGACGGTAGCACCCTGCCGCTACAGTTTTGCTATTGCCGCGGATACCACCCCGAGCAGCGGCATTTTCTCGGTCACCGTCACCACGCCGGGTGGCGTGTCAACGGTCGCTACAGCCACTGTCAATGACTGAAACAGCGAAGTCAGATACACAAGGGCAGTAACTTAAGCCCCGGCAACGGTCGTCATCCCGGCGAAGGCCGGGATCCAGGAAAAATAGACATTACCGGTAGATCCTGGATCCCGGCCTTCGCCGGGATGACGCATTGATCAGATGTCCTTAAAGATTCCGCTTAACTCAGCGCCATCCGGGTCAGCGGCGTTAAACCGTCACTCACTCATATTCCGCTTTTAACAGCAATCGCCCATCCGGTTGGATCCGGTCCGGCATTTGCACAACGGCGGCATTTCTGGCAAAACTGTCCGGATGGTCAATCCGGGCAGTTTTTTTTTGGTCGGCCCGATGGGCGCCGGCAAATCCACCATCGGCCGCCAGCTGGCGCGCGCGCTGAATCTGGAATTCGTCGACAGCGATCGGGAAATCGAGTTGCGCACGGGCGTGGATATCCCGCTGATCTTCGAACTTGAAGGCGAAAGCGGCTTTCGCCGGCGCGAACGCCGGGTGCTGGAACTGCTCACAGCGCGCAAGGGCATCGTCCTGGCCACCGGCGGCGGCGCCGTGCTCGACCCTGACAATCGCCGCTGGCTGGCCGCGCGCGGCAAGGTCATCTATCTGCACACCACCGTCGAGCAGCAACTGCAGCGCACCGCTCACGACCGCGGCCGGCCGCTGCTGCAGACGCCAAACCCCCGACAAACGCTCGAAGAGCTGATGCAGGCACGCGACCCGCTGTACCGCGAAATCGCCGACTGGGTGATCGAAACCGACGCCTGCCGAGTGCGCGAAGTGGTCCAGCAGATCACGCAACAGATCTCCGGCCCCGCTTAATCTCCGCCCGCCGCCGCCAAGCCTATAAAAACCACGACATTTTTTTGGCCCTGGCGTAGGATTACATTATGCTAGAGGCAATGAACAGAACCCTGCACCTGGATCTCGGCGAGCGCAGCTATCCGATTTTTATCGGCCCGCAGCTACTCGCACAGACGCAATACTACCGGCCCTACATCCGCGCCCGGCAGGTGATGCTGGTCAGTAACGAAACCGTGGCCCCCCTGTATCTGGACAAGGTCCGCGAGGCGCTCTGCGACTACCACCTGGAGCAGGTCATCCTCCCCGACGGCGAGGCCTACAAGAACCTCGATATCCTCACGCGTATTTTCGACGCGCTGCTGGAGAAACGCTTTAACCGCACCTGCTGCCTGGTAGCGCTCGGCGGCGGCGTGGTCGGCGACATGACCGGGTTTGCCGCCGCCAGTTATCAGCGCGGTGTCGATTTCATTCAGATCCCCACCACCTTGCTGGCGCAGGTCGACTCTTCGGTCGGCGGCAAAACCGGCGTCAACCATCCCCTGGGCAAAAACATGATCGGCGCCTTTCACCAACCACGCTGCGTACTGGCCGACACCGATACCCTGAAGACACTCGACGATCGACAGTTATCCGCCGGACTCGCCGAAGTGATCAAATACGGCTTGATCATGGATGCGACCTTCTTTGCCTGGCTGGAGGACAACAGCGCACAGCTGCTGGCGCGCGACCCCGAGGCGCTGGCATACGCCATCGAGCGCTCCTGCCAGTGCAAGGCCGCCATCGTCGCCGCCGACGAGCGCGAAAGCGGTCAGCGGGCCCTGCTCAACTTCGGACACACCTTCGGCCATGCGATTGAAACCGGCATGGGCTACGGCAACTGGCTGCACGGCGAAGCGGTGGCCGCCGGCATGTCCATGGCGGCGGATCTGTCGGTGCGCCACGGCTGGCTGGCGGCGGCGGAATTGGCGCGCATCCGCCGGTTGCTGGTCGCGCTCGGGCTGCCGGTGGAGCCGCCGGCGGAACTCGATCGCCGGCGTTTCGGCGAACTCATGGCGGTGGATAAAAAAGCCCTCGACAGCGGTCTGCCGCTGATACTGCTGCAGGCGATCGGCGCGGCAGCGGTGCGCAGCGACTACGATCGTCGGTTACTCGAGTGCACCCTGCAAGGCGACGTGCCCATGACCGGCTCATGAACACCCGGCCGCGGGAGCTGAATTTCAACACTGGCCTGGCCGAATACGCCGTGGTCGACGCCGTGTCCCGCGGCCGCCGTTACCCGGAGCCGCCGCCGAGCTACCGCAGCGAGTTTCAGCGCGACCGCGATCGCATCATTCACGCCGCGGCGTTCCGCCGCCTGGAATACAAGACGCAGGTGTTCGTCAACCACGAAGGCGATCTGTTTCGCACCCGCCTGACCCATTCCATCGAAGTCGCCCAGATCGCCCGCTCCATTGCCCGCGCGCTGCGCCTCAACGAAGACCTCACCGAGGCGATCGCCCTGGCGCACGATCTCGGCCACACGCCCTTCGGCCACGCCGGGCAGGACGCGCTCAATGAGTGCATGCGGGCCTACGGCGGCTTCGAGCATAATCTTCAGTCGCTGCGCGTGGTCGACAAGCTGGAAGAGAAATACGCCGACTTCCCCGGCCTGAATCTGAGCTTCGAAACACGCGAAGGCATACTCAAACACTGCTCAGCGAAAAATGCCGCCGCCCTGGGCGACATCGGCGCCCGCTTTCTCAACAAGCAACAACCCGGACTGGAAGCCCAACTCACCAACCTGGCCGATGAAATCGCCTACAACAGCCATGACGTCGATGACGGTCTGCGCGCCGGACTTATCGATATCGAGCAGCTGCGCGCTATTGCGCTGTTCAACGACCAGTACGAAGAAGTCCGTCAACGCTACCCGGGTTTGTCACAGCGGCGCGTCATCCATGAAGTGGTACGCCGGCTGATCAACTGCCAGGTGATCGATCTGGTACAGACCAGCGGCGCCTTACTGCGCCAGCACGCACCGGACGACCTCGAGGCGGTACGCACCCATCCCGGCGCGCTGATTGACTTCAGCAGCGAGATGCGCGAACGCAACCTGGAGCTGAAGCGCTTTCTGCGCAGCGAACTGTACCGGCATTATCGCGTGCACCGCATGAGCGTAAAGGCGCTGCGCGTCATCCGCGAACTGTTCGAGGCCTTTTTCACCGATTCACGCCTGCTGCCGCGCGAAGCCCAACAACAAGTCGCCGAACTGCGCGCGCGCGACGGTGAATCCGGCCAGGCCCGCGCGGTGGCCGACTACATCGCCGGCATGACCGACCGCTACGCGATCAAAGAACACCAACGCGTTTATAATCCGGGTGAGCTGACTTGAGGACGGACTTCAAGCGAGTCGTGACCTATGCGCATCTACATGCAAATTCCACCCGGCGACGCTACCGCGCCGAAGTTCTACCACCTGCACTTGCAAGAAGACCTGTTGGAGGGCTGGACCCTGATCCGCGAATGGGGCTTCCAGGGCGCGCGCGGGCGCCTGGTGCGCGATCACTATCCGGATCGGGAAAGCGCCGAGGCGGCCATGCTTAAATACCGCGATTCCCAGCTTAACAAAGGCTACCAGGTAGTCTTCATGCAGGCGCAAACGTGACTGACCCCGAGGCGCTGGCTCCCTCCCGGGACTACCTCAAAACCTACTCGCTGAGTACCGATCCGTTCAGCGATAAACCGGACGGGCGTTTTTTTTACGCCGGCGCGGCCCTCATGCAACGCCTCGATCTGCTGACCCATCTGGCCCAGTTCGGCGATGCGGTCATTCTCGTCTCCGGCCCGCCCGGCAGCGGCAAGACCACGCTGCTCAGCCGCTTTGTCACGCAGAGCGGCAAGCAGTGGCGGTTATGCCCGATCAACGCCGGGGAGTTCGATCAATTCGCCCAGCGACTGGGAGACGCGCTGGGAATCGGCGATCCGGGTGACGAGCGCCAACTGCTCGAGCAATGGGCCGGTCAGCACGAGGCCTCGCAGTTGCTGGTAATCAGCATCGATGACGCACAACACCTGCAAGCCGAGGCCGTGCAGGTACTCTGCGCGCTGTTGGCCCTGCCTCAGGGCGACCGCGTGCGCCTGATCCTGTTCGGCACCCCAGAAGCCCAACTGAGCCTGAAGCAGACGCTGGAAAGCCAGCCGCAGCCGCTCACCGCCCAGTTGCTGGAACTCCCCAAGCTGTCCGAAGAGGAGACCGCCGCCTACCTGATGTACCGGCTGGCGGTTGCCGGCTACAGTGGCGAAAGTCCCTTCAACGCCACCGAAGTGCGCGCCATTTGCAAAGCCGCCGACGGCCGCCCGGGCACCATCAATCAGCTGGCACACGCCGCCCTGCAGGAGCACCAGATGCGCGCCCACGGCAAGCGCCGGCCGGCACTCCACAAATCGCGTACCACGCAAACCCTGGTCTGGGCGCTGGCGACCCTGCTGCTGATTGGGCTGGTCGCTTTCATCGGCTGGCAACGCCAGGCCCCGAGCGAGACCGCTCGCCGGCAAGCCCCGGAAACCACCGCCAAAACAAAAAGCGCCGTACCCCAGCCCGCGGTGACGCCGACCGATGCGCCCCACGCCGCCCCGCTGGCGCCGTCGTCCGAGCCCGAAACCAACAGCGGCGTACCGGCGCTGGAGGCTGTGTCTCCGCCGCCGCCGGCAGCGCTGCGCGAGCCGCGGGTGATAACCGGAACGCCGCTGCCGGCAACTGAAAATATCGCGCAGGAGGCGCCGCAGCCGGGCGCCGAAGCACCGCGCGACGCCGGTTCCGCGAGCCCGGCGCCCACGCTGGAGCCCGCGGCGCCCGCCCTCCCTGCGACCGTCCTGCCGAGCGCCCCGACGGTGGTCACCCCGAGCCTCACTACCGCTATGCACGCCGAACCTGAGTCAGACGCCAGCAGTCCAGCCGCTACCGTGGCACCCCAGCCGGCGCCGGCAGCGGCCAACGCGATCGACGAACCGCCCACCCGTGCGGAGTCGGCGCCGGCGCCGGGCGAAGTAGCGACATCGCCCGCGCCCGAGGCCGTACCGCATCGCGAAGCCTGGCTGTTGCAACAGCCTGCTGACTACTACAGCTTGCAGCTGCTCGGCTCTCGCCAGAAAGCCCCTCTGCTTAAATATATCGAGCGCAACCAGCTCGACCCGGGGCGCTGCGCCTACTATCAAGGAAACTTCCAGGGTAAGGCCTGGTATGTGCTGGTCTACGGCCTGTTCGCTGACCGCCAGGCCGCGCTGACGGCACGCCGCGAACTGCCCGCCCGAGTGCAGAAGGAAAAGCCCTGGCCGCGCAGCCTGGCGTCGATACAGTCGGCCGTCCGCGCCGCGCAATGACAGTCCCGGAAACCGACAAAGGTTAATTGTTCCCTATAAAAAACAAGGTTTAAGTCGCGAAAACACTGGCGTCAGCGGCCTATCTACATTATTCTTTTCGGCCCTAATTTTAATCATCGGGTGCCACCCAGCCCGCCCGGGTGTGGGTGCTTTCTTGCGCGCTTGACGCATGATCTCCCAGGGAAATCAGCAAGTTATAGAGGTTCGGACATGAGTCACGGGGCTATTCCTCACAAGCAGGGTCTGTATGATCCGCGCAACGAACACGACGCCTGCGGCGTTGGTTTCGTTGCCCACATCAAGGGCGAGCAGAGTCACGCGATCATCCGCCAGGGACTCCAGGTGCTGGAAAACCTGACCCACCGCGGCGCCGTGGGGGCCGACAAACTGGCCGGCGACGGAGCTGGCATTCTGATTCAGCTTCCCGATGCATTTTTGCGCGCCGAATGCGCCACCCAGTCGGTCGATCTGCCCGCCCCGGGCCGCTACGCCGTGGGCATGATTTTTCTGCCGCAGCATGAGCGGACCCGCGCCGCGTGTGAGGCGCTGATCGAACGCACTGTCGAGGAGGAAGGCCAGATCCTGCTCGGCTGGCGCGATGTGCCCAGAGACAACAGCAGCCTGGGTGAAAGTGTCCTGGCCGTCGAGCCGGTGATCCGCCAGTTGTTCGTCGGCTGCGCCGACCAGTGTGTCGATCAGGACGAATTCGAGCGCAAGCTGTTCGTCATCCGCAAGGTGATCGAGTCTCAGGTGCGCGATTCAGATTGGCAAGAGCGCGAAAACTTCTATGTGCCCTCACTGTCCAGCCGCACGCTGCTCTATAAAGGTATGCTGCTGGCCAATCAAGTGGACAGCTATTACCGTGATCTGAAAGACGAGCGCATGGTCTCGGCACTGGCGCTGGTGCATCAACGCTTTTCGACCAACACCTTCCCCTCCTGGGACCTCGCCCACCCCTTCCGCATGATCGCCCACAACGGCGAAATCAACACCGTACGTGGTAACGTCAACTGGATGCGCGCGCGACGCTATTCCATGTCCTCGGAGCTGTTCGGCGACGACCTCGCCAAAGTCTGGCCGCTGATCGCCGAGGGCCAGTCCGATTCCGCCTGCTTCGATAATGCACTCGAGCTACTGGTCGCCGGCGGCTACTCGCTGGCGCACGCCATGATGATGCTGATTCCCGAGGCCTGGGCCGGCAACCCGTTGATGGACGAAAAACGCCGTGCTTTTTACGAATACCATGCCGCGCTGATGGAGCCGTGGGACGGCCCCGCGGCAGTGGCGTTCACCGACGGCCGTCAGATCGGCGCTACACTCGATCGCAACGGCCTGCGCCCGGCACGTTATCTGATTACCGACGACGATCTGGTGGTGATGGCCTCGGAGATGGGCGTGCTGCCGATTCCAGCCAACCGCATTGTCAAAAAGTGGCGCCTGCAGCCCGGTAAGATGTTTCTCATCGATATGGAACAGGGTCGGATCATCGACGACGCCGAACTCAAGACCGGGCTGGCGGCCAGCCATCCCTACCAGGAGTGGCTGGACAAAACCCAGATCCACCTGAAAAACCTGCCGGCGGATGTCAGCGGCAACCCGGGCGATCCGGTCACGCTGCTGGATCGCCAGCAGGCATTCGGCTACACCCAGGAAGACCTGAAAATGCTGATGACACCGATGGCTGTCAGCGGCCAGGAGGCCATCGGCTCCATGGGTTCGGACACCCCGGTGGCGGTGCTGTCGAACCACGCCAAACCGCTGTTCAACTATTTCAAACAGAATTTCGCCCAGGTCACCAACCCACCCATCGACCCGATCCGCGAGGAATTGGTGATGTCGCTGGTCTCGCTGATCGGTCCGCGGCCCAATCTGCTCGGCGTGCACTCGGGCGGCGAACACATGCGTCTGGAAGTCAGCCAGCCGATCCTGACCAACAAAGACCTGGAGCGCATCCGCAACATCGAGAAAACCACCAACGGCGCGTTCCGCACCTGCACGCTGGATATCTGTTACCCGATCGAATGGGGCGCGCCCGACATGGCCAAGGCCGTCGACGACCTGTGCGACGCCGCCGAGCAAGCGGTACTCGAAGGCCACAACATTCTTATCCTCTCGGACCGCGGCGTCAGCGCCCAACAGTTGCCGATTCCGGCGCTGCTAGCGACCTCCGCGGTACACCACCACCTGGTGCGCCGCGGCCTGCGCACCGCCACCGGTCTGGTGGTGGAAACCGGCGCCGCCCGCGAAGTGCACCAGTTCGCCGTGCTGGCCGGCTATGGCGCGGAGGCCATCAACCCGTATCTGGCGCTGGAAACGCTGGCCTCGATGAAAGACGACCTGCCGGACGATCTGAGCGAAGCGGAGATCGGCAAGCGCTACATGAAAGCGGTCGGCAAGGGTCTGCTGAAAGTGTTTTCGAAAATGGGTATCTCCACCTACCAGTCCTACTGCGGCGCGCAGATTTTCGACGCCGTCGGTCTCAAATCGGATTTTGTCGAGCAATACTTTACCGGCACCGCCAGCCTGATCGAAGGTGTCGGCATCGAGCAGATCGCCGAGGAAGCCGCCCGCTGGCACCGCGACGCCTACGGCGATAGTCCGGTTTACGCCCATGCTTTGGATGTCGGCGGCGATTACGCCTTCCGCGTACGCGGCGAAGCCCACATGTGGACCCCGGACACGATCGCCAAACTGCAGCATTCCACGCGCGCCAACGACGCCACCACCTTCGCCGAATTCTCCCGTCTGGTCGACGAGCAGAACGAAAACCTACGCACCCTGCGCGGCCTGTTCGAGTTCAACTTCGCCGCCACGGCGCTACCGCTGGAAGAAGTCGAGCCGGCCAAAAACATCGTCAAGCGTTTCGCCACCGGGGCAATGTCGTTCGGTTCCATCTCGCGCGAAGCCCACACCACGCTGGCTATCGCCATGAACCGCATCGGCGGCAAATCCAACACCGGCGAAGGCGGCGAAGAACGGGCGCGTTTCACGCCGCTGCCCAATGGCGACTCGGAACGTTCCGCCATCAAGCAGGTGGCCTCGGGGCGCTTTGGCGTGACCGCGGAATATCTGGTCAACGCCAACGATATCCAGATCAAGATGGCCCAGGGCGCCAAGCCCGGCGAAGGCGGTCAGCTGCCCGGTCACAAAGTCGACGCGGTGATCGCCAAGGTGCGCCATTCGACCCCCGGTGTGGGCCTGATTTCACCGCCGCCGCACCACGATATCTACTCCATCGAGGATCTGGCACAGCTGATTCACGACCTGAAGAACGTCAATCCCGCGGCGCGCATTAGCGTCAAGTTGGTTTCGGAAGTGGGTGTTGGCACCGTCGCCGCGGGCGTCTCCAAGGCCCACGCCGATCATGTCACTATCGCCGGCTACGATGGCGGCACCGGGGCCTCGCCGCTGACCTCGATCCGTCACGCGGGCAGCCCCTGGGAGCTGGGGTTGGCCGAAACCCACCAGACACTGGTGCTGAACAAACTGCGGGGGCGCATCGCCGTGCAAGTCGACGGCGGCGTGCGCACCGGGCGCGATGTGGTTATCGGCGCGCTGTTGGGCGCCGATGAGTTCGGCTTCGCCACCGCGCCGCTGATCGTCAGCGGCTGCATCATGATGCGCAAGTGCCACCTCAATACCTGCCCGGTCGGCGTCGCCACCCAGGACCCGGAGCTGCGCAAGCGCTTTACCGGCAAGCCCGAGCACGTGGTGAACTACTTTTTCTTCGTCGCCGAGGAAATCCGCAGCCTGATGGCGCAACTCGGATTCCGCAAGTTCGACGACATGATCGGACGCGCCGACAAGCTGAACATGCGCGGCGCCATCGACCACTGGAAGGCCCGGGGCCTGGACTATTCGCGCATCCTGCACATGCCCGCCGCCGAACCGGGCGTGTCGGTCTACAACAACGAAGAGCAGGATCACGGCCTGATCAAGGCGCTCGACAATCGGCTCATCGAACAGGCTGAACCGGCGCTGGAACGTGGTGAAGCGGTCAGCATCGAGACCGCGGTGAGCAATTACAACCGCTCCGTGGGCGCCATGCTCTCGGGTCGCATCGCCGAACGCTTTGGCCATGACGGTCTGCCCGATGACACCATCCATATCAAACTCAACGGCGTCGCCGGCCAGAGCTTCGGCGCCTGGGCCGCTCGCGGCCTTACCCTGGAACTGGAAGGCGAAGGCAACGATTATGTCGGCAAAGGTCTCTCGGGCGGTCGTCTGGTGGTCTATCCGCCGCGCGACTGCCCGATCGTGGCGCACGAAAACATCATCGTCGGCAACACCGTGCTGTATGGTGCGATCGCTGGCGAGTGCTATTTGCGTGGCGTTGCCGGCGAACGCTTTGCGGTGCGCAACTCCGGGGCCACCGCGGTGGTCGAAGGCGTCGGTGATCACGGCTGCGAGTACATGACCGGTGGCGTGGTGGTGGTGCTGGGCGAAACCGGGCGCAACTTCGCCGCCGGCATGAGCGGCGGCATCGCCTACGTACTGGATACCAACAACAACTTTCGCCAGCGCTGCAATCTGGCCATGGTGGAACTCGAACCGGTTCCCGAAGAGGACGCCGCGCTCGAAGCGCTGGACCACCAGGGCGGCGACCTGGAGACTCACGGCAAGGTCGACATCAAGACCGACATGACCCGCTACGACGCCCTGCGCCTGCGTCGGTTGATCGAAAAACATGCGCACTTTACCGGCAGCACGGTGGCCCGACAGGCGCTCGACAACTGGAACGAATACCTGCCGAAATTCGTCAAGGTCATGCCGGTGGATTACCGGCGCGCGCTGGAGGAAATGAAAGCGGCGCAGACGCAGCAACTCGCGGCAGCCGCCAGCGGCTAGCAGACCCCGTGGAAGTTAAGCCAGCAGCTGACAATGCCCGATCGCCTAAAGCGGATTTCGACCGGGCCGGTCGAAATCCGCCTCCACCGAGCCAGGATGACGCTGCAGAGCAAAACGCCTGGGCTTACCAGTAAACCTTAAACACGATTGTTGAAAATTCATATGGGCAAACCAACAGGCTTCATGGAATACCCGCGGCAGGACCGCGACTACGAACCGGTCGAGACGCGTATCCGGCACTTCGAGGAATTCGTCCTGCCGCTGGCCGAGCGCGAGTTGAGCACGCAGGGCGCGCGCTGCATGGACTGCGGTATCCCCTTTTGCCATCAGGGCTGCCCGGTCAACAACCTGATCCCCGACTGGAATGACCTGGTGTGGAAAGGCGAGTGGCAGCGCGCCAGCCAGGTGCTGCACTCGACCAACAATTTCCCCGAATTCACCGGGCGCATCTGTCCGGCCCCGTGCGAAGAAGCCTGCACCCTCAACCTGGAAGACGTGCCGGTCAGCATCAAAACCATCGAGTGCGCTATCGTCGACAAGGCCTGGGAAAACGGCTGGATCACACCCCAACCGGCGGCACACAAAAGTGGCAAAAGCGTCGCGGTGGTCGGTTCAGGCCCGGCCGGGATGGCTTGCGCCCAGCAACTTGCGCGCACCGGCCACGCGGTCACGCTGTTTGAAAAGAACGACCGCATCGGTGGTCTGCTACGCTACGGCATCCCTGACTTCAAAATGGAAAAACACCACATCGACCTGCGGCTCGAACAGATGCAGGCCGAAGGCGTCGATTTCAAAACCGGCACTCACGTCGGCGTGGACATCACCGCCGAGCAACTGCTACAGCAATTCGACGCCGTCGCCCTGACCGGCGGATCCGAACTACCCCGCGACCTGCCGGTACCGGGTCGCGACCTGGAAGGCGTACATTTCGCCATGCAGTTCCTGCCCCAGCAGAACCGGCGCGTGGCCGGGGACAGCATACCGCCCGAGCAGGCGATTACGGCCACCGGTAAGCACGTCATTGTCATCGGCGGCGGCGACACCGGTTCAGACTGCATCGGCACCTCCATCCGCCAGGGCTGCGCCTCGGTCACCCAGTTGGAGATCCTGCCGCGCCCCCCGGAAAAAGAAAACAAGGGCCTGACCTGGCCGCTGTGGCCGAACAAGCTGCGCACCTCCTCCTCGCAGGCCGAAGGTGCCGTGCGCGACTGGAGTGTCGCCACCAAGTGCTTCAGCGGCGAAAACGGCAAAGTGGAAAAAATTCACTGCGTGCGAGTGGCCTGGAACAAAGACGCTGCCGGGGTCTGGCAGATGAGCGAAATCGCCGACAGCGAATTCGAACTGCCGGCCGAGTTGGTATTGCTGGCCATGGGTTTCGTCCACCCGGTGCAGGAGGGGCTACTGAACGATCTGGGCGTGGCCTTCGACCAGCGCGGCAACGTTCTGGGTGCCACCGAGGGCGCCAACGCCTACCACACCTCGGTCGATAAAGTGTTTGCCGCCGGCGACATGCGCCGTGGCCAGTCACTGGTGGTGTGGGCGATCCGCGAAGGCCGCCAATGCGCGCGCGCCATCGATGAGTACCTGATGGGTTGCTCGGAGCTGCCCCGCTGATGGAATCGCCGGTAAAAATTACTCTGACCCCTAATGACGCCTCATAGCGCCGCATGAGCGAACTGAAAAACGACCGCTTCCTCCGCGCCCTGATGCGACAGCCCGTCGACGTGACACCGGTGTGGATGATGCGCCAGGCCGGCCGTTACCTGCCCGAGTATCGCCAGACTCGCCAGCGCGCGGGCAGCTTCATGGATCTGTGCAGCAACCCGGAGCTGGCCTGCGAAGTCACGCTGCAGCCCCTGGAGCGCTTTCCCCTCGATGCCGCCATCCTCTTTTCCGATATCCTCACCATTCCCGATGCCATGGGTCTGGGCCTGCATTTCGAGGACGGCGAAGGCCCGCGTTTCAAACATCCGTTGCGCCGTGAAAAAGAGATTCTGGCACTCGGCGTGCCCGACCCCGAACAGGAACTGGGTTACGTCATGGACGCGGTGCGCCTGATCCGCCGCGAACTCGACGGTCGCGTGCCGCTGATCGGCTTTTCCGGCAGCCCCTGGACGCTCGCCACTTACATGGTCGAGGGCGGTTCCAGCAAGGATTTTCGCACTATCAAGGCAATGCTGTACGAAAATCCACAGCTACTCGACCGGTTGCTGGCCACCGTGGCCGAATCCGTCGCCCTGTATCTCAACGCCCAGATCAACGCCGGCGCGCAGGCGGTGATGATTTTCGACACCTGGGGCGGGGCTTTGACACCGGACGATTATTGTCATTTTTCGCTGCAACCGATGGCACAGATCATCGATGCCCTGACCCGCCGGCATGAAGAACGCAAAGTACCGGTGATTCTGTTTACCAAAAACGGCGGCCAGTGGCTGGAGGCGATGACCGACACCGGCGCCGACGCGCTGGGTCTGGACTGGACCACGAATCTGGGCGACGCCCGCCGCCGCGTCGGCGACCAGGTGGCGCTGCAGGGGAACCTGGATCCGTCGGTGCTGTATGCCTCGCCTGAGATCATCCGCGAACAGGTGGCCAAGGTACTGGCCAGCTTCGGCCCCGGTAACGGGCACGTGTTCAACCTCGGCCACGGCATCCACCCCGGCATC
>JASBSN010000120.1 GCA_030148915.1 Thiogranum sp. | reverse complement strand
GTGGGATCTAAGGGATCGAGGACAGACCAGATGGTTTGTCAGGGCTGAACAATAACGAAGATTCCATTCCTATTTCCTATTGAAGACACGCCCCTCATGCTAAGACGGCTGACTGGTATGTGGTTCCTGTTGTTGGTGTCGCGGCCGTTACTGGCCGACTCCCCGCGGCAGGACGACGCCTTTTCCTTGCCCACGATCATGATTTCGCCGCAGGGGCGGGAGGCGCAGTTGCAGCGCGAACCGGCCACGGTTCAGTCGCTGAGCGGCGAACAGTTGCAGGCGGCGGGCATCGCGCGCAGCCAAGGCTTGGTCGACGCAGTACCCGGCCTGGTGTTCACATCCAGCGCGGGCGTGGGCGATCCTTACCTGCGCGGGGTGGGCGGCACGGTCTCCCCGGTGGGCGGCTCCAGCGTGGCGACTTTCGTCGACGGCGTCTATCTGACCCGCCCGGTGCAATCGCTACAGGATTTCTACGATCTCGAGCGCGTAGAGGTGATCAAAGGGCCGCAAGGTGTGCACCTGGGGCGCAACGTGGTCGGCGGCGCCCTGCGGATTTTCACCCGCGACCCGGTGCCCTACCGCGAAGGTCAGGCCGATCTGCTGCTCGGCAGCTATAACCAACGACAGGCTAACGCCGCTTTCAATGCGCCGCTCAGCGCCCGGTCATCTTTTCGCCTTGCCGGCACAGTACGCCGACGTGACGGCTATTCCCGCAACGTTTTTCGCGGCGAGGATATCGACACCCAGGACTACTACGCCTGGCGCGCCAAGCTGCGCTACCGCCCGACGACGACGACCAACGTGGTCTTCACCGCCGAGCAGAGCAAGCAGGACGACAGCCGCGATCTCGCCAAGCAGCCGGATCCCGCGGCGGGTGTCAACGGGGGAATCGCGCTGGGCGGCGTGCTGCCACCCGATCCGCGCAAGGTCACTGCCAACGTGGCTCAGCAGCAAAATGTCAAGAACCGGCTATATCATGTACGCCTGAACACACGCCTGGGCGCACTGAAGTTCGAGTCATTAACCGCCTATCAAAAGGTCAATCTTGACCTGGCGATCGATCTGGATGGTACCAATGTCGACTTTTCCTCGAACTTTCCTTCTTCATCCAGCAGCGCCTTCAGCCAGGAATTTCGCCTGGGCTCGCGCACCGAGCAGCCGCTCTCCTGGGTGACCGGATTGTATTTTCTGCATCAGGACGCCGACCAGCGCCTCGACGTGCGTTTTCCCCTGAGCGGCTTGCGTAACCAACCGGACAGCGACATCGAGAGCAACGGTTACGCGGTGTTCGGCGGCGCGGCTTACCGCTTCGCCTCCGCCTGGCGGGCGCGGGCGGGTCTGCGCTATAGCTACGACGAACGCCGCGTCGACTTGCTGCAGACCATCACCGATCCGTTGGGACTGAGCGGCACGCCCGGCACTTCCACGCTGCCATTGCAGGCACAGGCCCATTGGGATGCCGTCACGCCTGAATTCGACCTCAGCTATCGTCGCGACGACGACACGCTCTACTACGCCCGCGTCGCCCAGGGCTTCAAACCGGGGGGCTACAATGCCTACGCCCTGCAGCCGGCCTATGCCCCGGAATACCTCTGGGCCTACGAGGTAGGTACCAAGCGCTACCTGCCGGCACAGCGCCTGCGCATAAACACGGCGCTGTTTTATTACCGGTACAACGACATCCAACTCTTGACGCTGCCCCCCGCAGCGCCCGCGGGCACCCTGCCCATTATCGATAATGCCGCCCGGGCGACGATTCGTGGCTTGGATCTGCACCTTCGCTACCGCCCGCGCCCGCGCCTGGGTGTTAGCCTTGGCCTAACTTTGCTCGATGCCCGCTTCGATCAATTCACCTCTGTTGATCCCAATAATCCCGCCAAAGACACCGACCGCGCCGGCGACCCTCTGCCCCGGGCGCCCAAGGTTTCCTTACTCTTGGGCGGCGAATACCGCTGGTCGCCGGCAGGCATCGGCGCCATCAAATTATCAGTGGACTACCGCTATCAATCCTCGGTCTATTTTAATCCGTATAAGGATCGTGCCGTGCGCCAGGGAGCCTATGGTGTATTCAACGCCAGCCTGGATTATGAAAGCCGCAAGCATCGTTGGTACGTGCAACTGTATGGCCACAACCTTGGTGACAAATTGTATGCGCAAAATATTATCCGTCTCGACCCCGTGGTGGGTACGGCACGCTTTTGGGCTGAACCCCGCACCCTCGGCCTGAGGCTGGGATACCGACTCTAGGCACGGATCATGAACCAGACCTCCTCTACGACCACCGTCCCGGAACTGAACGAAGAAGAACTCCAGCAGCGCATCACCCACGATTCGCTGGAAGACTTATTCAGGAAAATTGCGGCGACCTCCTATTGGCAGGTGCTGCTCTTGCCGCTGATAATGGTGCTGATCATGTGGTCCAGGTTCGACGCATGGCTGCTCATCGGCTGGGCCTTGTTAGTGCTGAGCAGCATCCTGCTGCGCCGCCGGCTGGCTACGACGTTTCTGCGGCGCAAGCCGCCGGTAGCCGAAGCGCCACAGTGGGGGCGCTATTTGTCCTGGGTTTCACTCTATTCCGCCACGCTATGGGCGGCAGCCATTCTCTGTTTCTATGTACCCGATTCCGTCGAGCATCAGGTGTTCGTCTTCACCCTGACGTTAACGCTGAGCATCGGCTCGCTCATCGCCGGCACCTTCTGGCTCCCCGCCTCTTACGTCTTCGCCGTGCCGGTGATGGGCGCCATGGGCGTGCAGCTCTTGTTGACCGGTCACCTTGCCTCTATCGCGCTGGCGTTCTTCTTGCTCAGCTACTTATTATTGGTGACAAAAATGGCGCGCAGTCTGCACAGTACGGTGCGCTCAGAAATCGTTCAGCGCCACAAGAGTGAAGCGCTAGCCGAGGCGCTGCACAAGAAAACCGAAGAGGCCCAGCAGGCCGTGCTGGCCAAGTCGCGTTTCCTGGCTGGTGCCAGTCATGACTTGCGCCAGCCCCTGCACACGCTCTCGCTGTTCATGGATGTCCTTAAAGACGCAAAAGACGACGCCGAGCGCGCCTGCATAATTTCTCGCCTGGATTTATCGTTGGAGGCATTGCAAAGACTGTTTGAAGCCCTGCTCGACGTATCGCGGCTGGACGCGGGCGTTATCACGCCTGAAATGGAGCATTTTGACTTATCGGGGTTAATGAGAAAGCTGGCAGAAGAGTTCCGCCCTGCCGCCGGCGACAAACACCTTAAATTGAAATTGCACGCGACATCCGCTGTCGTTCGTTCCGATCCGCTATTAGTGGAACGCATTTTGCGCAATCTGATCAGCAACGCGATTCGCTATACGGAAAAAGGTGGCGTGCTATTGTCCGCACGCATGCGCCGTGGCGAGGTGCTGTTACAGGTGTGGGATACCGGAATCGGTATCCCTGTCGAACACCAAGAGGAAGTTTTCGCAGAGTTTCTGCAATTGCGCGGTGATCACCGCGTGCGCTCCGAAGGTTTGGGGCTGGGCCTGGCGTTGGTGCGGCGTTTATGCCTGCTGCTGGATCTTGCGCTTCAATTACGCTCTGAACCCGGAAATGGCTCGGTTTTCAGCATCCGCTTACCGGTCGGGGATGTGTCGCTGATGATCGATAAACGCGCAGAGCCCACCGTCCACGATCTGGATTTAACCGGCCGCGTCATGCTGGTCATCGATGACGATACCGACAGTCTGGAGGCCACGCAAAAGCTGCTGGCAAAATGGGGCTGCCGGGTGATCATTGCCGCTACGGTCGAGGACGCCGCGCGACAGTCAGCATCGCAGAATTTGATCCCTGATCTCTTATTATGTGACCTGCGCCTGGGCGATGGGGTATCCGGTGTCGATGCAATCGACACTCTGCGACACCAGTTTGGTGAAACCATACCGGGCCTGCTGATCACCGGAGAGACCGCGGCCGAGTCACTGAGCAGGGCGAAAGAGAGCGGTCATCACGTATTACAAAAACCCATCCGTCCGGCGCTACTGCGCACGGCTATCAACCGGCTACTGTCGTATCCGCCTGGCTGAACGTTGCCGAGATACGCCACGGGGCGGCCGGTTCCGATGAGCTGAGCCCCACCCGCCGCCCGCTCCGGCGCGGACTGCGCAGCCCAAGGACTATTTATCGCGCCGCGGCGGTCGCGCGGAGGCGAAGCCAATGCGCATCCATTCCTTGGCGCGGCGCAGGCTTGCGACGCGTTCCGCCAAGACCTTGTCCTGACGGATAGCCGCCCGGATGGCATTCCGCTGGACAGGGCCGAGCTCGTCGTCTATATAAGCGCTGAGGATCTCGTCGCCGAAGCTTCCGTTCTCAATCGCATTCACGTTTTGCAGCGT